>JAOARS010000033.1 GCA_025210415.1 Marinifilum sp.
GGAGTGCAATTTCAACTTGTAACTTCCAAGAGTATGCATCTTATAAAGTAACAAGTTTTTTCCCTAGAAAATTAGATGAAGAATTTAATTGGGACGCAAATAATTATGGTCCCGTTAAAGTTCCACGAAAAGGTACTATTATAAAGCTTGACACTTCAAATATTGCTTTCTATAGTCGCTTAATTTCCACCTATGAGGGGAATAATTTGCAAGTTATAGAATCCAATATATTTATAAACAATAAAGAAACAAATTCCTATGAACCTAGTCAGAATTATTATTTCATGTTGGGAGATAATAGAGCAGAAAGCATTGATAGCCGAAATTGGGGGTTTGTTCCTGAAGATCACATTATTGGAAAAGTGTTTTGCACATCAGGATTATGGTAGAGTAACATATATGGTATGGAGTTAAATATTAAATCTCATCATAAATTGATCAAAAAGGTATACCTAATACTGATAGTTGTTATCTGTATAAGTTTCTTGTTTATTGGTAAAAAATATATCATATATCCAATTGGAGAATTTTTTGAACCAAAGCATACAACAGTAGAGTTTAGGTTGAAGGAAATTGATCTTGGAAAATTAAAAAAGGGAGAACCTAAAGAGGTGTGTTTTCCATTTACAAATACTGGAGAATATCCTCTTATAATTAAACATATTGAGACAAGTTGTAACTGTGCTCAAACTAATTGGAACAAACAACCTATACTGCCAAAGAATAGTGGAGAAATTAGAATTAGGCATAATGCAAAAAAAATAGGTCACTTTTTAAAAACCATTCTGGTGTTTTGTAATACCGAAAAAGGAATGGTTGATTTAAGAATAAAAGGAAAAGTAGAGATTACAAGTAAAACGGGAAGAGAACAGAAACTTGTTACGCCTTAGAAACACAACAAAGTTCCTGTTCGGGTTCCCTCCCAAAAAAGAAAGGAGGTTATGGCAAAGATAGAATAAATAGTGAAGGATCTGCTTGATCAGTATTGTGAAATGATATATCAATACCTATAATAAACTAAAGAAATAAATTTAAAATTGAATAAAATGAAAAAGAAAAATATAATAATGACTATTGCTTGTTTGGTATTTGTTTTAGGATCTGTACTGAATCTGAAAATGAATAATGCTGATAACAATGTTACTGAAAGCTTGGAGAGCAAGGCAATGGCTTTTGATCCTATTGCAGAGTGTGAAACATGGTGTCGTCCATATCATGGGATAGCATGTGAGCTAATTACAAATTACGGGTTCCCTATAGTGTGCATTCACTTTGTTAGCCCTTATCCTGGATCTGTATATGCTAGGTAGTATCTCATGAAGCATCTGGAGGATATCTCCTCCAGATGTGTTTTTAATTATCTAAATGTAATAAGAATGAAAAAACACTTAAGCTTTCTAGGCTTTATGATCATATTCCTGATTACATCTTGCAATTCAGGAAAACCCGACAAAAGTGGATTTATAGATGAATCAATAAAATCTCAGTTTATTTTAAATAATGGAAAATATCTAGATGTTAAAGGTTTGATATTAGCTGCCCCAGATAAGATCAAATATCACCCGAAGGGCTATCTTGTGGTATTAGATTCGAAACAGTATGATTATTTGGTTCAAATAATTAATATTGAAACAAATGAAATTCAAAAACTTGTTAAAAAGGGACAAGGAACGAATGAATGTATTAGTGCTTGGAATATATCTATTGTAGAAGACAATATTTGGATTTATGATTTCTCATTAAATAAGATGTTATTATTAAGGCAAAATCCTGATGATACATTTTTTGAGGCTGAGGAAATTAAGATTAAAGAACGATGTTTACGTTGTGTTGCCATTAATGATAGTTTATTTGTGGGGACACCTTGTACTAAAGAACGGCTAGCATATTTTAATAGACAGGGTGATCTGGTTAAGAGAATGGCTGGTTTTTCCACTAAAGCAGATAAAATTGAAATGGCATCTCCTAACATTGTATTTCAAACAGAACTGATTACATCTTCAAATGGTGATTACATTGCCTTACCTAATAAGTTTATTGACAAATTAGAGATTTATTCAGTAGCTGGAGAAAAAGTTTGTAATATAAAAGGCCCTGATAATTTTGATCCAAAAGTAAAGGTTGTTGATGTAGGAATAGGAAAACGTTTTCCATTGTACCCGAGGTATTTTACTTATTTGGATGTTAATGTATGGAATAATGAATTATGGACTTTGTATTCAGGTTGGGAATTACAAATGGACTCTCCTAATAAGTATGCCAAAAATATATATTGCTTTACTTGGGAGGGAATACCTATTCGAAAAATTAAATTGGATAATGATGTGTTGTCATTTGCAATAGATAATCGTAGGAAGAAGTTGTATGCCTTGATTCATTCTCCTAAAATTGGAATAATAGAGTATGACATTAGTAAGATTGCAATATAATCTATGAAGATATTAAAATTAATACTTGTTGTAACCCTTGTCTATTTTGTTATAAGCTGTAAATCCAGAACAAAGCTTCAGATCCCTAATAAACTAATAAATAAGGAAGAAGTACAGAATTTACTTAAAAAAAATAAAGATTATTGCATTGTCTATTTTTTTAATGGAGGGTGTTCGTTTTGTTTTGCCACCATAATGTATGTTGAGAAGTCTTTTCCGGGATTGGGTCGAGTTTATATTTACAGTGGAAAGGATACAATGATGACAAATCACAATTTAAAACAATTGAAATTGAAAAATGTGAAACCCATTTACGATAAAGACTATTTGTTTCTAAAAGAAAATGTCGATTTGCTACCAGATCATATATTTTTAATAGATTCCTCTCTTACTGTTTTAGAATCCGGAAAGCAATTGGACAATAAACTAAAAAGAAAAATTTCAAAAAGAACAAAACAGCATTAGTTATGAAGAAAATACAATTAATAGTCATCCTCCTGTTTGCTACTCATTTTCTCCTTGCACAAAAATCAGGAACTTTTATAGATGCCCGTGATGGTCACAAATACAAGTGGGTTCAGATTGGTGAGCAGGTTTGGATGGCTGAAAATTTAGCTTACTTGCCTTCTGTTGATTCACCTTACAATGAAAACATATACTTGTTTAAAAATGGACAAATGGATATTGAAGGTCTTGATAGTGTATACCAGTATGTTTTCAATTATTTTGGAGAGAACCTTGAAGAAGCAAAGGCTACTGATAGCTATAAAAAATTTGGTGTGCTCTACAATTATGCATCAGCAACACAATCTTGCCCTGATGGTTGGCATTTACCTTCGGATGCTGAGTGGAAGGAGTTGGAGGCTTACATTGGAATGGAAAAAACGGAAATTAAATTAATGACCTACGTGCGAGGAGATAAAGGAGCTAAGTTAAGAGATATTTTTAGTTGGCCCGATGTTGCAAAAGGATCTGATGATTATGGTTTCGCAGCCATTCCTTCAGGAATATTGTTGGTAGGTGCTAGTAAGGATAAGGAAGGTACTCGATTTACTTGGCAAGGTGAAGCGACTTATTTTTGGTCGATTGATGAGAGCGAAATTATGGGACAAAAGCTCGATGCTATTTCACGAGTTTTAATGAATAGTACAATGGGTAGTGATATAAGTAGGTGCATTGGTCGTTATCCAAGGTCCAAAGAGCTAGGGTTATCTGTAAGGTGCATTAAAAATAAGTGATACCCTGCCAAAAATACTGCTCAAAATAAGTCATAGCTTCAGGTAAATTTATGATTCTATATAAATAAACCACAATTCTCATTAAATTTCTTTTAAACTAAATATGAAATCCACATTACTAATCGTAACGGGTTTACTTTTTAGCATACAGTTGCTAGGACAACAAAAAATTACCATTTCAGGAGAAGTAAAAGATGGAGAAAGCAATGTATTGCCCCATGCCGATGTGCTAATTACCACAGCTGATGAGAACCAGCATATTCTACAATTCTCTATTACTGATAGTAAGGGGTACTTTAACCTGGAATATACACCTGCAGTTGAAAAAATGCTGGTTAAAGTTTCCTCAATGGGATTTAAAAAGAAAGTTCAGGAATTGATCATTAATCCTGAGAAACAGGTCTATGAATTCACTTTTGTGATGGATGAGCAAATGGAAGCACTGCAAGAGGTTGAAGTGAAAGCCAAACCAAAGGTGAGGATCAATAAAGATACTACAGTTTTTAACCTTCAGAACATTGTGAACGGATCAGAGCAGGTGGTGGAAGACATCATCAGGAAACTACCGGGAATGATTGTGCAGGGCGATGGTAAAATTAAATTTAAAGATAAGGAGGTTTCTACCGTATTGCTAGAAGATGATGATTTATTTGGCGGTGCCTACACCATTGGTACAAAAAATATAAAAGCCGAGGACATTAAAGGGATTGAAGCAGTTGAAAACTATACTAAAAACCCTCTGATGCAGGGACTTGCGATTAGCGATAAGGTAGCCGTTCGCTTGCGATTTAAAAAGGGAGTTTCGCTTGCAAACAATATGGAACTGGGCTATGGCCACAAGAAGAGGTATTACGCCAATCACACAGGTATCGTAATAGCTAAAAAAATAAAGGCTTTTAACCTGTTTAATTACAACAACCTCGGAAAGAACATAGGAAGTCAGTATTTTAATCCCATGAATCATCTCATGATGTTGGGACCAGGTGGTGTCACCAACAATACCAAATGTGATCCCTTTTTAGAGAGTTCTTCCATATCATCGCTGTTTAAAGCACAGCAAGGTAACAGGAACAATGCCCTATTTGGTAGTTTAAATTTGGTTCCTCACATCACAAAAACCTTAAAGGTAAGGGCTAATCTTAACTTCATGAGCGATAGATCGCTGCAAGAGCAAAAGATGAAAAGTATCATCTCAACAGATCCTGAAAATCCGATTGTAATTGAGCAGGAGGACAAAAGAAAGTACAAACCGCTGTTTTTCAATGCCGATGTGTATTTGGAAAAATTTTTTGGAAAAAATGCCATTGAGAATACAACTCAGTTTTCACGTTTGAAGAATACCAGCTCACAAAGTGGTATTACAAATGGTGAAGGTCAGGAACTGAGTAGTCGATCCAAGGAGTTTTACCTCTACAATTCCACCAGGTTTTCAAGCAGAATTAACAAGAAAAACTCCATTCAAATGCAGGCAGACTTTGCGTTTCACAAAACGCCAGAAAGACTTTATCTAATGCCAGGCATTAATTTCGACAATAATCAGCTTGAAAAAGGAATCAGTAATTTTCAGGAGATCAATTCGAAAAAGGAAAGTGCCAGTTTTAAAGCCTACTACAAAGGTAAGCTAAGCAGGTATTCCAGAATCAATATGCAATTGGGTGTAAATTATCACAATAAGAATTTACGCTCTTCCCTGTTGCAAAATCAAACAAAGGAAGCCTTTAAAAATTCGGTGGATTACAAAACATTTATCCCCAATGCTAAAACTACTTACCAGTTTCGTTATAACAGTTTGAATATTGAACCCAGCTTGGAAACCAGTTTTTACAACTATTCTCACCAACAAAATGGAGCAGGCAAAACCAAAGGTGAGCAAGTACTGCTGAATATGAACCTGAACATGTATTACAATTTGCGGGCAAAGCATGATTTTAAAGCTTCATTGTTTCGAAGGCAGTCGCAACCGGAAGAGAAAAATCTGTTTACCGATTTTGTGATGATTTCAAACCGATTATTGCAAAACAATCAAATGAGCTTTGATGCCATTAGCTCGCGAGGCCTTAACTTTTCCTATACCTACAGGAACATGATAAAAGACTTTGAGATGGGCATCAGGTTCTCCTACAACGATAAGGATAAGGCCATGCAATCAGCACTAAATATTTCTCAGGATATTACCTACACTACTTATTTCTTAAGTAATAAAGGCAGCAATGATTATAACTACTATGCTCATTTCAGATCCTTTATTGGTTTTCTGAATTCAAACATCAGGTTGAGTTCAAACTACACAGAAGGGGAATATTACAACAGTGTAAATGGTTCTGATTTACGAAAAAATCAAAGTAAATTGTGGAATTACAAATATGGCTTGGAAACCAATTTTATTGGGGATTTTATTTTCGGGAACAGCCTGTCCTATAATAAAAGCATTTACTCATCTGTAGGCAATCAATCTATAAAGAATGAGGGTGTAATTGCAGGAGCCATGATAATATATAAGCCTGGCGAAAGTTTTATTGCCCGAGCCGATTATGCCTACAATATTCCATCCTTAAGCAATAGTGGCAACTATGTACAAACGCTCAATGCTATCATTCAATTTTTTAATAAAAATAAAAACGTGAACTTTAAAATAGAAGGCAGGAATTTGTTGAATCAGAAAAACATGGATTTTATTTCCAATACCGATTATGCTAAAACCATTAGCAACAAAAGTTTGCAGGAAAGGTATTTCTTGTTCTCGGTGGGGTTTAGATTTTAATGGAGTATAATTATTAGCAACATATATTTTCAATAAACAATTTGAACATGAAAAAGTATCTATTAGCCTTTACTATCCTCTTTTCCATCACATTGGTAAAAGGACAGGCACAAGAAAAAGAATTGTACGTGATTTATGATGTAGTGGATCAATCGAACAATCAGGAAAACAAAAAGGCAGAATTGCGCTGTTTTAAAAATAATGTGCTCTACTCGGCTTTCTACCAGGAGCGCCCTACCGAAGGAGTGACCGTTGTTGGATATGCCAGGAGAAATGGAACGACCAGAGGATTAC
Organism: Marinifilum sp.; assembly: GCA_025210415.1. Classification (GTDB taxonomy): domain Bacteria; phylum Bacteroidota; class Bacteroidia; order Bacteroidales; family Marinifilaceae; genus Marinifilum. The sequence continues at coordinate 6,723 of JAOARS010000033.1, forward strand.
AGGATGCCAATGATGATGAGATTGATTTTAAAAAAATGAAAAGCAGACCAATTACCTATAAAAACCACAGAGATAGGCAAATGCATTTTTATGAGGAACAACCATACAATAAGATTATTAAGGAGGATTTAAATTTGTTCCAATGGCAAATGCTTTCTGAAACAGATAGCATATTGGGGTACAAATGCCAGAAAGCAAAGGCAGAATTCCGAGGAAGAAAATACACCGCATGGTTTACAAGCAACTTGCCTTTTAAGTCTGCACCATGGAAAATACATGGCCTGCCAGGCGTTGTGCTAAGAGTAGAAAGCGATGACCAATTTGTAAAATACACTGCCATTCAGCTCGAAATCAGAAAACCGGAAGGAGATATTGTGAATCCTTTTGAAAAGAAAAAAAGCACTTCCTGGGAAGAATTTGTGACATCTTACCAAAAAATAAATGGAGATGCAGAAGAGAAAGCAAAAGCCTCATGTGCCAAATATGGCATGCCCTTCCATCCAATCATGTTTATGAAGCCCAGAGTTGAAATTATTATTGAAAATATGAATCGAAATTCGCCTCAAGAGGTAGTGAAAGATTTTAAAAGCAAAGGACACAAGGCGATTAGAGTTCAAGCCAAGCCTTAATCTCAAAATCAAACCAAAATGATAAACACATGAAAAAATATTTATTATACCTCACCATACTATTTTTCAATATATTAGAAAACAGGATGGTGAAATCAGTGCATTTTAAGTAGTTCCCTAATCATGTTGCATTATACATTTGCCTTTCATGCATATTGCACCAATGTTTACATGGTTCTTCAAAGATGTACTCTATTTGCACCATTTCTTACAATTACCAGGTTCATTTTTGAGGTGAGTTCAAAGTAGACGTCAATTTTGATCAATTTAAGCCTTGAAGGAGATTATTTTTGGGTTCGATCTAAAGTGTACCCTATTCCTGAACCTCTTATCATTTTTTAAAACTTAGATTTTTATCACAATAATTCATTTACCCTAACACATGACGGACAAGAATTCCTTATTTTTTCTTCGGAACAATCCGCACATACAATACGTTGTGTAAACGTCCCCATTTTTGATGCGTTCAATCAATAAATCTCAAATAAAATCTGAATACTTTTGAAAATTTTTAGATTGCCCAAAAGATCCAAAAACAAACAACTTACAAGAAGAGTGTATTCAGATTAATAAAGCTAAATAAGAAAGTAAGGCCTGTAAATCTGTTGGAAAATTTAGAAGAATGAACTTCTCGAAAAAGTATGTGTATGCGTCCTTTTTTTTGTGCGTTTTCTTTTACTCAAACTGGATATTTTATGAGTATTTTGGAGTGTAAAACTATGTATATTCGTCACCTTTTTTATTTGTGTATATGGTTATATATATATCTAAAATAATGACAATTACAACAAAATCTAAAGAACGATTTTTTCTTGCTCATTGAAGAATAAAGATCTTGTCTTAATTTTAGAAGATAAATTCAAAAAGTTTAAATCTCTTCTATGTCCTCCAATAGCAAAGACTCTGCAAAAATAAGACTATTTCTCAATAATCAACAATGAAAATTCATCCAATCACCTTGCATCTATCCTACTCTAAGAATTTCGTATTAATGAAAAATAAAGGAATTTAGAGAGTGAGAAATCAATAAAATCACATTTTTTTCTCTTCCAATTCACCCATTTCATTTTCTTCTTGTGTTAGTAATGTAATCAAGACAAAATAGATTAATACTATTGATATACAGATGAAATACAATCACGATAAAATAGAAAAGGTTATTCATGTTCTTCAGGCTCCGAAAGAGTATTTGTCTGATTTCTTGAATAAATACAAAGGCAATAAAGAAATGTTGGTAAAGTGTTCTGTCAAAACGAGAGAGTTAAAGATTACCTGCTTAAAATGAAAGCCGATCGCGATCAGCAGTTTAGTGATATTGTCAGTAGGTTGGAGCAGACTGGCAGAATATCAATGGAAATATAATTGTAGTTTCCGATGCAAGTCGCGAATAGCTTATAAAATTATTGATATTGCTTAAAAATACTCTTTAGAGGAGTCGATAAATATCGAGATGCAAAATAAAAAAGGGATAGTTAGTGCTATTCCTCAAATAACGGCTCATTGTTGGAGAAATGAGCAATTGTTTAACCTTCATTACAAATTTATGAAAAAAAATCTAACCACTCTTTTCTATAACTGGGGAAGGGAGAAAACCCGACAGTGGCTTATGAGACTTGCTGTGTTGAAAATGATTTTACTGATGAGTTTGCTAACATCTTATGCAAGAGTAAACTCGCAAATGATTATTTCTAATTTGAAGCTTCAGGAAGTAGAACTCTCTGAGGCATTGGAAAAAATTGAGGAGCAGACTGATTATGACTTTGTGTTCTCGTATGATGATGTACAAGGCTATAAAGTATCAGCTGATTTGCAATTAGTTACTTTGGAAGAATGTTTGAATACTGTTCTTCATGAACTGCCATTTGAATACATTACAGAGGAAGATGTGGTGATTGTATCTTACAAAGAACCCGTTCAAGTTGTTGAGGAAGAGCAACAAGAAAAAAAAACCATCAAAGGTACTGTTTACGACAAAGAAGGAAATTCCTTACCTTTTGCAAATATTATTGAAAAAGGTACTGTAAACGGAACTCAATCCGACTCTAACGGTAATTATACCTTAGATGTTGCAGATGAAAATGCCATATTGGTGGTTTCCTATTTAGGTTATAATTCTGCTGAAGTGTTGATAGGGAATCAACTTATAATTGATATTCACCTTGATGAAAGTACAAGCAGTTTGTCTGAAGTTATTGTTACAGGTGTTATAAAGGGTACCGACAGTAGAAAATTACCATTTAGTGTTGGTAAAGTGAAAGAAGAGGATCTTAAAAAGGTATCCGGAGTTAATATTGCCAACTCATTACAAGGGAAAATAGCTGGAGTTTCTGTTAGTCAAACTAGTGGTTCCCCAGGTTCCGCACCAAGTATTAGACTGCGAGGATCGGCAAATATTATTGGTTCTCAGGCACCTTTGGTTATTATAGATGGTGTTATCACAGATGGAGATGGTGCATTACAAGATTTTAGCTCTGATGATGTTGCACATATGGAAGTTATAAAAGGTGCTGCAGCTGCTTCTTTATATGGTTCACGATCGGCAAATGGAGTTATTAATATCACAACGAAGAGAGGAGGCAATAAAGAAGGAAAACCATCAATTACAATTAGAAATGAAGCAGGGGTATCAATGCTAACAGGAAATATTTCTCTTTCAAAACATCATCCATTTCTGCTAAATAGCGAAGGGAAGGTTAATGCCTCAAAATTATCCATTGATCAATTTGCAGATAATGAATACCCTATTCTTTATAATCATCAGGATAGGTTGTTTGAAAACGGAACCTTTTATACCAATTTTATTTCCATTGGGACTACTAGTGAAAAAATGAAATTTTATGGCTCGTTTAATAATACCAAACAAAAGGGAATATTGGTAGATACCAAAGGATTTAGAAGACAAAATATAAGAGTAAATATAGATTATAATATTTCAGATAAGCTAAATTTTAAAACTAGCTCCTTTTATTCGCAGTCTAAGAAAGATGGCCAGTTTAGTGGTGCAGGATCTGCTTTTTCGGATGCTTTATTTATTCCACCAAACTTTAATTTGGATGATATCAATGAAGAAGACGGCTCTCCGTATAATTATGACATAGCCAATACTTTTATGCCTGGTTCTGTAAACCCTTTGTATGCTATTAATAATATAGAAAATGAATCTAAGAGAACTCGCTTTACAGGATCTTACTCTTTATCTTACAAGCCTTTTAAATCATTAACACTTGAGGCTGCTTATACACTAGATGATTCAAAAGACAGGCAAACCCGTTATGTGCCTAAAGGATATTTGTCTAAGGAAATAAATCCGAATAATGGGGAACTAACGAATACATTTATCGAATCAGAATATACTACAGCATCCATAAAAGCAACATATAGTAAAAGCTTTAAGGATTTTGATTTTACTTCTCAATTATATTATCTCTATGAAAATGTTGAGAATAATTTCACCACCGTTTCTGGATTTAATTTTAGATTCAATAAGGTTAGATCTTTGAGTAATTCCATAGGAACTCCAAATTTAACCAAAGCAGGATCTTCTCAAGAGAAAATTATTTCTGAGAATGTTTATGCCATTATCAATTTAGAGTATAAAAATAAGTTGATTTTAGATGGAATGGTGAGAAGAGATGGATCTTCTTTATTTGGAGAAGATAACAGGTGGAATACTTTTTATAGAGGAAGTGTGGCATATAGAGTTTCAGAAGATATAAAAGTTGAAGGAATTAATGAGTTTAAACTCAGAGCTTCGTACGGAACAGCAGGAAACAGACCACTTTTTGGATATAGATTCGAAACATTTACCAGCGAGGGAACCAAATCTACTATTGGTAATAAAGATTTAAGATCTTCATTATCCAAAGAGTTGGAATTAGGTTTAGATGTTAATTTCCTTAACAAATACAGTTTTTCAGCCACTTATGCTCAATCAAAATCGACAGAACAGTTTTGGTTGCTAAATCAATCAATTACTGCTGGTGGATTTCCAAAGCAATGGGTGAATTTAGATGCATCTCTTGATGCAAATATTTATGAAGCTACACTTAGCGGACCCATATATAATAAGAATGATCTTCAGATAACGGGAAGTATAATATTCAGTAAAGTAAATCAGAAACTTACAAGATTTAATCATGTGCCAACTTTCTCAAACAACCTTTATCTTGAAGAGGGTATTGATTATGGTGTAATGCGAGGAGAAAAATTTGCTACAAGTATCGATCAACTTTCTATTAATCAAAAACAATCTGGAAATTATGTAATTAATAGCGATGGCTTTGTAGTAAATACAAAAGATATTGGAACAATTAATGAAACACCTGTTAAAATTCTGGATGAAAATGGAAATCCTCAATTATTTAACATTGCCAATTTTAATCCGGATTTTAATTTAGGAATAAATTTTAACATGAAGTACAAAGGAGTTTCTTTATATGTTTTAACAGATTGGAAACAGGGAGGCGATATATATAATCAAGGAAAACAGATGTTATATCAGGTAGGACGTCATGGAGATGTTGACCAAGCCGCTGTTTCGCAAAACAGGAAAAAACCCATAGGTTATTACAAGGCATTGGCAAATAATAATACCGGAACTGACTTTTTTGTAGAAGATGGAACTTATGTAAAGATCAGAGAAATTAAACTTGGCTACGAGCTTTCAAAGAAGCAATTGGGAAAATTAGCGAAGATTATCGATGGAATACAGGTAAGTCTTATAGGACGTAACCTGTTTACATTTACTAAATATTCCGGCTATGACCCTGAAGTAAATAGTGGTTCCGTGCAAAATAATGCATTTGGTCAGCGGAGTTCCGATTTAACAAACTATACTGTTGATGCTTTTGGTTACCCGAATTCTTCAACAATAACAGGGAAGGTAGAAATTAAATTTTAAAAACATAAGTGACTTTTGATATGAAATATTCAAAAATTTATATATCATTTATTATCTGTCTTACTATATTAAGTTGTGCAGATTTAGATGTAGAAAATCTTAACCAAGCGGATATTGATCGGGTATTGGAAGATCCGGATGAGTATGCTCAGTTGGTAGAAAATCAATTTATAACAACTTGGTTATTTAGTCAGAGTGCTAATAACTCATTAGCTTTAGATCATGCTGCTGACGGATTCACAGGAGGAGCAGTTTCTTTTAACATCAATAGGTGGTCTAGTGAACCTAGATTAGCAATAGAAAACACCCCATTGGCTCTGGATGCTACTCATTATTTAACTAATCCCTATAATGATGTTTATAGACCGATTGGAACAATTAATGATATTCTTAAGGCATTAAAAAAAGATCCGGATATTGTCATTGAAAATGAAGCAGGTGAAGATATAAGCAAACAAGTGTTAGCCCAAGCATTGTTTATTCAGGGATTAAGTTATGGAAATTTATCGATGATTTTTGATCAGGGACAGTTTGTGGATGAAAATACTGACTTGCAAATGGTTAGTGATTTACCTTTTACAAATTATATGGAGCTTGCAAATTCTGCAATTAATATACTTGATAGGGCTGTGGAAGAAGCAAATCTCGCCAATGATTTTACTGTAACAGCGTATAATGGTGTTTCGCTCAATAAAGATGAATTTATACGTTTGATCAAGACAATGCAAGCCAGAATACTAGTAAATAATGCAAGAAACGAGCTTGAAAACCAAAATACCAATTGGACTAAAGTATTGAAATCGGCTAGCAAGGGAATAACTAAAGATTTAATAATTAGTGCTGAAGCTTGGCCAGGTAAATGGAGAGATACTTATAAAATATTTTCAGCGCGTACTCCTTGGACTTATGTTGATTATAGAATTATTAGCATGTTAGATCCCAGTCAACCCAGTAGATTTCCGCAAGATGGTAGTCACCCTTTAGCCCCTGCCTCTTCTATTGATAATAGGCTTACTACAGATATGGCCTATACGGCAGATATTGACATTAAAGCAACCGATGGTTTATATCGATTTTCGCATTATAAATTTACGAGATATGCAAGTATTGCTTCGGGTGGAAGTGTTGCTCCTTATATTTTAAAAGCAGAAAATGATTTGAATTGGGCAGAAGCTTTAATTAGAACCAGCGGAAGTAAATCAACTGCAGCACAGTTAATTAACAACTCCAGAGTTAAGCGAGGAGGACTTTCACCACTCGATGGATCGGAAAATGATCAGGATTTGCTGAATGCACTTTACTATGAAAGGTTGATTGAATTAATGGGAAGTAGTGGCGGTAACTCATTTTATACCAGACGACGACTTCCTGCTGACAATGGTAATTTATTACCTCTTACCGGCTTGCAATCTGGAACTTTTGAGAACTATCCGGTTCCAGCTCCGGAATTGATTTTGTTAAAAAAGGATCTTTATACTTTTGGCGGAAATTAATAATTCAAAATTTTGAAAAATGAAAAAAATACTCATATATATATTATGTACCATTACACTCACATCATGTTTTGATGATGATACTTTAACAGGGAATATTGAACCTTTTGCATTAAAAATTAAAGTAACAGATACTGATGGGAATTTAGTTAGTAATGCCAATGTAAAATTATATAATTCGTCAGATGATTTTTTAGTAGCCAAGAATAGTTTTGTTTCTGATCAAACAAATTCTGAAGGAACTGTTACTTTTAATGCTCAAGCTTTAGGAGATGACCCGGCCGTTTATTATTTTGATGTTGAAGATGGAGACAAAAGAAATTGGAGTTCGGTAACTTTAACACCATTAATGTTAAAAACGAATGGTGTCACTTTAGTTGAAACTACTGTTACAGATGTTTTGCCGGAGTTTTTGATACTACTGTCTAAAACTTGGGTTATCAGTTCTTTTGTAAATGGAGGTAAGATTTCAGGGCATCCAATTCCTGATTGTGCTTTAGATGATACGTTTGTGTTTTTAAAATCCGGTCGTGTTATCAGAACTGATGCCGGTATTGTTTGTAATCCTATGAGAACAGCAAGTAATGAAGGTACAGATTGGTCAGCTTTTTCACTTAATAAAGATGCTACAGCAATTAATATGAGGGATCCCGAACCCAATTGGTTTGATATTGAATTTACGGGAACAGAACCTGGCTCAGGTCCAAATTTTATGGAAGATGCTCCAGTTACAATTACTAAAAATGAGATTACAATAACTCAGCCTTTTTTTCCAAGATCTGTAACTTTTGTGCCGCAATAAAGAATTCATTTATGAAATAAATTTTATTAAGCTTTACTAATAACTTAAATAATAATTTAAGGCGTTTACATCTAACATACAAACTCTTAAAACTTTTACTCATAACATTATTTTTGGGTGTAACGCTCACAAGACAGCCCCGACTAAAAAAGGCTATCCATGTTAATTTGGATAGCCTTATTTTCTAACTAAAGGTTTATGCTTTATCTTATACCATTTTAACTGCGAAGTTAACTAATCGGTATTACATCTCATTCCCATTAGAGTCATAAGCCGTAAATGTTTCTTCTCCAGTTGCCAAATTTTCAATATAAACAGTATATTGATACAATTGATTTGGGGCACAATACATATAATCTCCTTGGTAATAGTAAAAATCTGAAGTTGTTTCTATGGTTGTTACATAATCTGCTCCTTCTTTTTTGTATTGTCTTTCAAAAACAGAAATAATTCTTCCGTTAGGGTAATTGCTTGTTTCATACCTATTATTTCTAATCGAACAACCAGATAATCTTACTCCATTTTCATTGTATTCAGATATATATTCAATATAATTTAACAAGTCAAACTGTTTATATTCTGTTGGATTTTTGTAATCAATTTCAAGATGAATTAAATCCTCATGCTCTAAAATGTTCGTGTAATAATTATAACGAATGTATTTTTTCTGCTTGCCATTCGGCCAATATTCTCTTAACACTCCATCAGAAGGATATATTGATTTTAACAATAGCCCGTCAAGCGAATAGAATCTCTTTTCAGAAATTTCTAATTCCATATCATAGAATTCAACAATCTTATAATCTTCAACTTGATAGTGCCTTTCGATAAGTCTGCCTCTAAAGTCATAAACATTTGTTTTGTCTTCTCTATTTTCATAATACCCAAGTTCGTCATAGAATTTTTCCTTCTTGTAATCTGAATTGTCAGGATTTGTAGTGATTGATTTAACCAGTTTTTGGCCTTCGTAAATATACTCTGTATTATGTGTTTCTACCGTTTCTTTGTATGTAAAGATTTCTACTTCACTTACAGCCAAACCCGATGCATCCAATTGATACTCGTATTTGTAACGTATATATTCTTCGCCATTATCATCAATATGAACATCTTCCCTTCCGGACTCAACTCCATCAGTATAGAACCATTTGTATTTAGGGTAGATTGTTTCACCATTTGCATTTACTCTTTCCCTTGATAACTGCTTACCTTCTTCATCAACAGTATATTTATAAGAATTCGTATATGCTCCTTCTGCATTAAAACCTTTTCTTTCGATCAAAAATCCATTGTCATTATAAAAATATTCACTCCAGCCATAATCATTTACACCTGCAGCATTTTTAGATGTATATTTAGCAAGTAAGCCTTTATCATTTATCTCCCACAAAGAAGATGCTGTTTCCATCTTAGCAATATTTCCTGAAGCATGATAATTGATTATTTGATATTCATGCAAATTGCCATCGGTATGGATTTCTCTTACCAATTTTTCCGGCATTGTTTTATCATCAATGTAATAATGCTTGAAGGTTTCTGCTATATAATCCAATGTTACATGTTTGTTTATTGCATGATTTCTGTACACTTCAGAATAAGTAGGAATTCCCCTTTTGGTAAAATGATGTACCATTTTCTCACCTTTACCTAAAAATATAGCCTCAATATTTTCAAGGTATGCTTGCACTTTAGGCGTTTTATCGGCAAATGTGAATTTGTTGTAACCAAAATCATCAGGCGTTGCACCTAAAGTCGTAACTACCTGCACCTCTACTTCGGTAGTTTCGTTGGCCTTAATGTCAAAATTAATTGGCAGAGCTTTCTGCACCCAACTGGCTGCTTCCGAGCCATCAATTGGCGATGCAAAAGTGGTGGCTTTGTCATTGTTCTTCAACTCAAACTCGGTAATTGAGTAGGCTGTTCCTTTATCCAGTTCAATACCACTGATGGTAATGCTGTTTTCACCCCATTTTTCCAATTGAACTTCCTTAGCATCGTAGCCTTCCAATACTTCGCCATTTTGTTCTATGGTAATAATTGCTGTTTTTAAATCATCCAATTCATACGATGTTCCGGATGATGATTTCACTCCCGTTTCCTTAGAATTTATGACCAATGTTCCTTTGCCTTCTAATTCCTCATCTATTTCGGGTTTGTTCTCGCTACACGAGAAAAGTACACTCAATAGCATGAGTGGTAATAGTTTTCGTTTTTTCATAGTTATTTTTTTGATTTTTTAGCACATCTAATCTAACAATTATATTGACATTTTTAAAATTTATGATGCAAAAAAACACATCAACATAAAGATATATTTAAAATTCTTATACTAACGGAACAAAATTTTACGAATAGGTGATTTACGGTATTTAGTTTTTCCTCTTTTAACTGATGGTTCATTATATATAAACTCATCTTCTTCCCACCATAAATATTTTATATTTCCTTTCCCTTTTTCATATTCATAGCTTGTATAATAATCTGAGTTTGTATCTTCAGTTTCACGAATTAAATTTCCATATAAGTCATATTCAAAATTTGTTGAAAAATGAAACTTCCATTCCATTTTATCTGAATTCCAATCGTAATATTTCATGCTTGAAATATTGTTATCTAAGTAAGAATACTCACATTTTTCATTCTTTTCACCATTAGAATAATAACTTGTCGTTGTCTTAATATTATCTTCACTATATGTAAAAATATCTCTTGACAAATTTGATCCTGTCAACAAATCAGAGTAATTACATTCTGCTATTTTATTATCTATGTATGAAATTTCTACTTTATCATTATCTCTTAATATCTCATTATAATACTCTTTCCATTGAATAGATGACAACTTTCCACTTGAATATTTATAAATATCCTTTAACAAGTATTTTCCATCATGAAGAATTTTCTCCATAATTCTACCTTTAGAAATTTTATATTCTTCGAGTAATCTTTGTTCTGTCCAAGTTCCTTGGTAGTAATCAGAGGAGTATATTAATACCTTGTCTTCTTCATATATAATTTCATTACGCTCTTCTTCTAACCAAGAACCTGATTCCATTTCGTAGCCAACAACTGAGACAAGTTTATTATCATCATAATGGAAAATGTTTTTATACTCTGCTTTACCGCTATAGAATTCAATAGACTCTTTTAATCGATATTCATCTTCAATAGGCTCATCGTTCCCATCATCACTTTCACTACAAGCCGCAAATAATGCCAGCATTAGCAATGTGCTCAATATTATTTTTATATTTTTCATATTCTATAGAGTTTTTAATCTACAATTAAACATTATAATAGAATGAACATTCCTTTCTTCATAAAGAATGTTCATCATAATTAAATAATTAAATCACAATTATTTTCCACCAAAGAAATAGGCTACAGAGAAAGATAGTACCCGGTTGCTTATTTTATAATCCTTAGGATCGAAATCACTATCCTCACTCTTATCATCAGGTTTTAAATTGGCTAGTCCAAATGAATAGCCTGCGTTAAATAAGAATGATCCTGCCTGGTAACCCACTCCAAAATTTAAACCATAATCAAAACCTCGAAGCATGATTTCATCCTCTTTTTCTTTAGAGCTATCGTTACCAAATACGATGTCATAATCTCCACTTTCGGTTTCGCCATTGTAAGTTTCTTCCCACTCGTATTTACCCGATATCCCAAATGCAACATAAGGGCCGGCATACAGTTGAAACTTATTCATTTTATAGGCAAAATTCATTGGTACTTCCAAATAGTTTACTTTCCATTTGTCTTCGCCCTCGTAGTTTTCTTCTTTGTACTCTTCTTTGAATCCTTTTTGAGTAAAAAGCAAACCAGATTGCAATGCCAATTTCTCATTGAATTCATACTCTGCAATTACTCCCAAAGATAGGCCCAGATTGATTTTGGTATCGTCCTCATCATCACTATCTTTAAAATCCTGTGCAATGTCAGCCAAATTTAACCCTGTTTTTATTCCAAATTTTACCTGTGCATTGGCACAATAAAAAACTGTTACCAAAAAACAGCTTAGTAATAGTGTAAATAGTTTTTTCATACTTGTAATTTTTAAGGTTAATAATTGTAATGGTGGTATCCATTACCTAACTTAAAATTACACGATTGCAGAAAGCATAACGGCTAGCTTGAATGTATTTTATTTAGCATGGAAATTTTTCTAATAAGTGTTTTTAAATTTTGACAAAGCAAACAGATAGCTATAATAGAATTGTAACTTTTGTTCCCCGATCTGTTGGATTTTTGTCTTTTTTATCCAAAATATCCAACAAATACGCTTTGTTGTATAATCTATTGATACTTTTGAGTTGATCTTGAATTATCTCTTCGCCTTTTTGTGTGCCGGAAGTTGCTTTTAACACTTTTGATTTGTTAATCCCAATTCCATTGTCTTCGATAAACACCTCAACTCTGCTTTGTTCATTATAAACTTTAACAACAATTAATCCTTTGTAATCAACTCCATAAAAGGCATGCTTTACTGCATTTTCGGTAAATGATTGAATCAACATTTTAGGAATTTCAATGTCGTTTACATCTATATTGTTTTGGATTTCAAATTTATAATCGAACCGTTCCTTAAAACGAGTTTTTTGAAACTCCAGGTAATCCCGGGTAAACATCAGTTCTTCTCCAAGGCTTCGAAATACTTTATCGGAAACTAAAAGTGAGGAACGAATCATTCGGGTAAAGCGTTGAAACAAGTCATACGCAACTTCTTTATCTTCTTTGTAAATGGCATTGCCCACCGAATTTAATGCATTAAAGGTAAAGTGCGGATCGAGTTGGTTGCGCAAGTTTTGCAATTGCAGATTGGATATTTCCTCTTCCAATTTTTGGCGCTTTGCATTTAATTTAAACTGTATTTCTAAAAGAAAATAAAGAAAAGCTACAGATAAGATATAAATGAGAATCCATAGCGGATACTTTAAATGAAAATATGGATTAAGTTCGAAATGGTACTCGTAATTTTTTTTATTGCTTACCAAGGCAATTTTGCCCGATTGTTTTTCTTTTATGTATTGTGTAGTGATGTATTGGGGATGAATATCAAAATCGTAATTTAAATACATGGGATAGCTAAAGTTTCCGGAGTACATAACTACTCTGTTGCGAACACCTTCCAGAAAGAAATATTCATACACTCCATCGAAATCAATATCGTCATAATTCCAAAAATGCAACTGCCGAAATTTTTTAATTGGCAAATCCCTATTAATTTTTAAACGATCTATATCAACACCAACAAATTTGCGTATGGTTCCTTCTATAGTAAAACATATTGTTTCGTTTTTATAGGGAACTTCCATTAAAGTATTTCCAACAATTTGCTCAAACATCAAACTATCTACCGAATTTCCTTGTTCATCCATTTTTATAATTCTACATGCATCATTAGACTGATTGTTACAAGAATACAGGAAATGGTAATATTTATCTCTCTTAATAAACCCGTTTGTAACACTTGGGTAAGAGCCGATTGATTTTGGTGGAAATTTGAAATTCAAATCTTTATCGAAACCCATAACCCAACAACAAGAGTCGTGGTAGGGAGCTGGATAATCTGACTGTATGTTTCCATATGATGCACTTGTTGCAAGCAATAATATATCATTACCATTCGGAAAAATTTGTCCGGTATTAAATCCTGCCCCTGTATTTTTACTTGCAATTAACTGGTTGTTTGGATAATCGTAACGGTAAATTCTTCTGGGATACAATCCAAATCCTGAGTTGACACCAAAATAGAATTCCTGTACTCCATCTGCATTGGCATCAAAACTACCAATTGTATGAATGTAATAATCATATCTGTCTCTGTATGGAACTCCTATTTTTGTGACAAAAAAATTCTCAACCAACACCTCTAATTTTTTGTAATCAATTACATTTAAGAACAAAGAATCTTTGCTTTGGGTAAACAGAATAAACTCCTTACAACCATCCTTATTTAGATCTATTGTTATGGGTTTTATTTTTAATCTTGCTTTAACATTAGGATAGTCAAAATTGAATTGATCTACAGTCTTGCCTTTATCATCGTTAATATAAACAGCACTTTTAACGTATTCATCTTTTATAGCAAACCTTTCAGCTTTACCATCTCCTTCCAAATCGACATAAAACATTGAATGGTGGATTGGAGTATATTGTAATTCAACAATGTACTTTTCAAACTCAATTGGTTGTAATGGAATAATTGCAGCTGCCAAAAACAAGCCAAAAAGCAATGCCAAAATTCTTAACCTGCTTCTATCGGTTTTCAGATTTAGGATGTGCTTCACCTTCATCGGTTAATGCGATTGAATTGAGAAATAAAAACCTGGGAAACATCGAAACAATGTTCCTTATCAGCTATTTTTGCATAGCAAACATTCTGTTTTTTATTTACTCGATAAATGTAATCGCTATTCAAAACCATGCTTCTGTTAATACGGAAGAATTGATTTTCGGGCAATCTTTTTAGCAAACGCCCCATGTTGTATGATGAAACAAACTGTTCCTGGTTAATGGTATTGATAATGGTGTAATTTCCTTCGGCTTCCAACGAAAATAATTCCTCAAACTTAAGGTACACATAACCATCGTTTACTGGTAGTTTTATCTTCCCGCAATTGCATATCTCAGGTTTTCCTTCCAACATTTCCAACTTATCCAACAAATTAGTCAGTTCGAGCCTGTCAACTGGTTTCGATAAGTATGAGAATACATTAAATTTAATTGCTTCTGAAACATATTGATCGTAGGCAGTAACCATTATTATTGGCAAATGCTGGTTGTACTCTCTCAAGTTTTCCAATAATTGCAGTCCATTTAAATTAGGCATTTCTATGTCTAAAAAGAGAACATCCGGATGATGCTTATTTACTAAACTTTCAATTTTTAAAGGATTATCAACTCGCTCCAGCACTTCAACTTTTCCTGAATCTACAAGTATATTCCCCAGAATTTCCAATGCATCAGGTTCATCATCGGCTATAATGACTTTGAGTTTTTTCATGGTGTGGTTAGTTTGGTTTAGAGCCCGGTTTAAACTACCCATAAGATAATTATTTTTTATGGTTATTTTAAACCTATTTTGGTTATCAGCTACCATTAAGTTAATACCAATTTATAATTATTCTATTTGAGTTAGGTGTTAATTTATTAAGCCATCATATTTTTCAGTACAATGCCTTTTTTCTCAGTATTACTCTTAATAATTCGTTAGTTTTTAGCTATTAGTCACTGATTTGATTTGCATTTTTTTGAAAATGAAGTAAGCTATATTGATTATTTGGTATCATGCCGATGTAATAATGGTTGAGCCTTTCGGGTGAAACGTAGATAAGACTCATTTCATTATACAATCGGTATTACTACAAGAACGAAATCAGCAATGTTGCGCTTGCTTTGCTCTAAACCAATAAAAATAGCCAATAAAGTTCTTCTCTATTGGCTATTGCTTTTATTTCGAATTACAGAAACCATTCAGGATCGGCGTACCTTTTACAGTGCTCGCCGTAGGAAAAAACCTTTTCCTGATCGACATGGTGTGTAACTTTCTCTCCAAATATTTTTGAAAAAAAGATGTCTGATTCATGTCCTGTTGGTGATAAATGGATTACATGTGCGAAATTCTCATGCTTCTTGCTGTCTAAGTTGGCTTGGCATAAAGAACAATGTAATTCTATTTTCTCACCTTTTTCAATTTTAAAATAATCACTTTTACGACTTGTGTAATTCCCAATTTCTGAATGTAGTAAAAGTAACCCGTGTTCTTTTTTAGAATTAATGACAGACAGAACTAAATCGTTATCAACATTTAATATCCCCCGACAATTCGGACATAAGTAATTGGTTTTCATAGCTTAATAGTTTTAAATGATTATATTGTAATATCAATTTCAGAAGCTTTTGCAAAAGCTTTCTTTCATCTAATCCGAAACATCAAAATCAAAGCTACTTTAAGCGGATTATCGTACTAAGTAATATAAGAAAATTCTGTCAGAATTCATACTAAACTTTAGGTTATTAGGCATATAACATTAAGTCTTAATCAGAATATTTAAGCTTATTATTTGGGAATAAAGTTTACTTTTTAAAAAGAAAGTCAATCAAGGGATAAGAAATTCTATGAATATCGAGATTTCTCCTGTAAATGATATTATTTTTACTCTTTGTTTACAATTGATTGCAAGCAACCTATCAACTAAATGCCTAAGTGTAAATTTAGGTCAGAAATGGTATTAAATATGCAAATTTATGGAACGGAATTGTATTTATAATTTTAAAATACTCTGCAAATATTTAACCACTATTCTCTTTTTGTCTCCTTTCATCCAAATCCCTTTTCATCACTACACAGGTGTCATGATCGATGGTATAGAAATACAATAGTATTGCGCATGACATGTAAAGAACTCCAGGGAAAACCGAGATCATTAATTTAATTCCTGTGATAGCTGATTCGGTTTGTTCCACATTTGCTTCGAATTGGAAAATTGCAAGTAACCAACCTGCCAGAGCACCACCTATTCCCCATCCTGCCTTTTGTGCAAATGTGGCAGCAGAGAACACTAAACCTGTAGCTCTTCTACCTGTTTTCCACTCTGAATAATCAGCGGTATCGGCCAACATGGTCCAAAGTAAAGGCACCGCCGGTGCATAAGATACTTTAGCAAGGATATTGAATGTATAAATTAAACTCAGATTATCTGAAAATGGAATGTAAAGGCAAATGAAGAAAAATCCAGATAATAATGAACTAGCCAAGAACACATTTCTCTTACCAAATTTTTGAGCCAATGGTTTTGAAAACGGTATTGCCA
>JAOARS010000368.1 GCA_025210415.1 Marinifilum sp.
GAAATAAGGTTTGTTGTGCAATCCCTTGATGATTCTCCAGAGAGTTCATGAATTTTTCGAACAAAATACGTTCATGTGCCTTTCGTTGGTCAATAATCATTAATCCAGAACGAATAGGAGTTAAGATGTATTTGTTTTTTAATTGGAAAAAATTCTTAGCTTTTTCAGGTTGTTGATTGGTATGCAAACGAGTTTGTTCCATATCAACTCTTTCCTGAGACTGAAAATAATCGGGAATACTTTCTTTTTCGATTGGCTGTTTTTCGATTGGATCATCCTCTATTTTCTTTTGAGTCTCGTACAAACTTTCCCAATTGCTTGGCACTTCTTTTTTTTGCGGTCTGCTTGTTGGAGTACTTGATCCGCTAGAAGGCGCAGGAGGAGTTTTTGCTTTAAACTCCTGAAAAAACGGATTCGATTCCATTGATCGATTTACATCCTCGAAAGGATTGTAATTTTTTTCCGCTTCGAAAGGGTTATAATTTGATTCCGCTTCAAAAGGATTGAATTCTGGATTCACCTTAATCATTGGAGCTTCCACTTCAGAATTTTCTCCAGCAACAGGAATCTCTAAACTTGTATCTTCTTCAAAATCGATAGAAGGTACAATGTTGTATTTTCCTAATGCTTCACGAATAGAGGCTTGTATGATTTGGAAAACAGCACGTTCATCTTCAAACTTGATCTCTGTTTTAGTAGGATGAATATTGATATCAATAATCTTCGGATCTACTTCGAAAAAGATAAAATAAGGAGGAACGGTATCCGGAGGCAAAATTTTATCGTAAGCTTGTAATACTGCTTTGTAAAAATAAGGATGTCGCATAAAGCGATTGTTTACAAAAAAGAATTGTTCGCCTAGGTTTCGTTTTGCATTTTTTGGTTTACCAATAAAACCAGTTAATTTAACGATACTGGTTGTGGTATCAATACTAATTAAACGGGAGTTGATACTACGTCCAAACACATTTACAATACGCTGTCGAATGTTGCTTGGTGGTAAGTTATGAATTTCACTGTCGTTATGAATTAACTGGAAAGCCACATCAGGATTTGCCAAAACTATACGGTGAAATTCGGTGATAATATTTCGTAATTCGGTTGAATTTGCTTTTAAGAATTTACGACGAGCAGGAACGTTAAAGAATAAATTTTTAACAATGAAATTACTTCCTTCGCAACAAGCCGAAGCTTCTTGTGAAATTAGTTCCGATCCGTCAATAATAATGTGAGTTCCCAATTCATCTTCATGACGTTTGGTCTTTAGTTCTACATTTGCAATAGCAGCAATAGAAGCCAAGGCTTCGCCACGGAAACCCATGGTACGAATGGCAAATAAATCTTTGGCCTTTCGGATTTTAGAAGTTGCATGTCGTTCAAATGCCAAACGAGCATCGGTATCAGACATACCACATCCGTTATCAATTACTTGAATTAGGGTTTTACCTGCATCTTTTAAATTGATTTTAATTGATGTACTACCAGCATCAATAGCGTTTTCAACAAGTTCCTTTACAACAGATGCTGGTCTTTGTACTACCTCTCCGGCAGCAATTTGATTGGCTACACTATCAGGTAGAATCTGTATCAAATCAGACATATATTTTTTCAAATATTTTCGAAATCAAATGAATTAGTGGTTTATTTTAAAAGTGCAGTTACACCTTCCCAACCATATAGATAAACATATGCACCTACAGCAAGTGCAATGAAAATCAATAGTAAAGTGAAGTTTGATTTTTGTCTTGCAGCACGAGCATCAGCATGTCGGTGGTGAAGTTGACTTTTCATTTTTCCTTTGATATAAGGAACGTATTCGCCATTCTCATCTTTAATCCCCAACTCCGATTTTATTCGTTTCTCTCTGTCTTCTCTTTCTTCCTTTGCAGGATCCCAATATCGAGGTTGAAGATTGAATTGTTTGTGTTGGGGTCTTTTAAAAAAACTTGTAAATCCCATGTTTATTCGTTTTAAATCGACTCACAAATATACCGATAAAATCTGAATTTTTAGGGATTATATGCAGGGAATAGAACGTTAAATTTTCATAAATGTTCATTTAGTTTTTGTCCACAATGTTTGCAGTAAGTTGCATCATTATCATGTTCTTCCATTAGGCAGTTAGGACAAACTTGAGTAGATTTGTTTTGAAATTTTGTTTTAGAAAGTTCGGCAGAAACAATTCCTGTGGGAACAGCAATAATTGCATAACCAATAATCATAACTACACTAGCAAGGAATTGTCCCAATGGAGTTATGGGTGAAATATCGCCATATCCAACAGTAGTAAGGGTTACCACAGCCCAATAAATGCTTCGAGGAATACTTGTAAAACCATTTTCGGCACCTTCTACTAAATACATTACTGTTCCAATAATGGTAACTAAGGTAAGTATGGCAAACAAAAAAACAGAGATTTTAATTCTACTTTGATGAAGTGCTTTTATGATGATGGTACTTTCTTTTGTGTAGCGATTTAGTTTTAAAATTCTAAAAATACGAAGTAAACGTAAGGCTCTAATCACAACTAAACCTTGTGTTCCTGCAAAAAATAGAGCTAGGTAGGTTGGTAAAATTGCTAAAAAATCGATAATTCCGTAAAAGCTAAAAAGGTAGCGATGTGCTTTTTTTACAACCCAAATCCGAAGAAAATATTCAATGGTAAAAATGATTGTGACAATCCATTCCAATATTCTTAATAGTGTGCTATATTCTTTTTCGATAGAAGAAACGCTTTCGAGCATAACAAAAAGAATACTTAAAAGAATGATAATAAGCAGAGAGATGTCGAATAATTTACCAGCTTTCGTATCTGCTTCGAATATAATATCGTAGAGTTTTTGTTTTAGCATTATTCATTTGTTTAGATTTTAAAATTATGGAAAACATATGAATATTTAAACTTGTAATTTAAATTTCACTTTAAAAAAAGAAATGAAATAGGTGATTCTAAACTGACAAAGCTCGAAAAATGGATTTTGAAGGTGAATAGGTTTAGACAAAGCTTGAAAAGTCAACGTTTTAACAAAAATAGATTTAGAAAAAGCTCGTCTAGAAGGATTTTCTTCAAAAATAGGTTTAGAAAAAGCTTAAAAAATCAACATTTTAACAAAAATAGGTTTAGAAATTACTTGTCCAGAAGCATTTTCTTCAAAAGTAAGTTTAGAATCGTGTTTAAGAATTGATTTTAAAAAATAGGTTTAGAAATTGTGCCTAAGAAATGATTAAAAAAATACAAATCGATAAACTTGAGATCGTGTTTTATATTTTAAAATCGAATGGTGAAAATTGTTTCACCTTGTTTCGATCGACACAATAAACTTCCTCCGTGTGCTTTTACAATTTGTCGTGAATAACTTAAACCAATACCAGAGCCATTTTCTTTAGTTGTGAAAAATGGGATAAAAATTTCATCGATGATTTCTTCTGGAATTCCCGGACCATTATCTTTTATAATAATTTCAGTAAAATGTCCTTTTCGTTGAATGTAAACTAAAACTTTTTTTTGAGTTGTTGCTTTTTCGAAAGCTTCTATTGCATTTTTAACCAAATTGATGATAATTTGAATCATCATCTGTTCATCGGCACTAAATTGAAAATTTTTGGAAGGATGATTTACTTGTAAATGACCTTCAAAATTTTCGCGCATAGGCGATAGAAGAATATTTAATCGATCGAAAAAAGAAAATGCATCAATTGTTTCTAGAATTGGTTTGGGAGCTTTTGATAATACTCGGTATGATTGAACAAAACGAACTAGAGCTTCGCTCATTTCGGTAATAACCCCTAGACCATTGATGGTTTTTTCAACATAAATTTGTTCTGTTTTTGCTTCTGTTTGTTCTTCCCAAATTCGTTTTAAAGATTGAGCTATGGATGTAACAGGAGCAAGTGAATTCATGATTTCATGACTTAATACACGGATCAATTTGATCCATGCATCTACCTCTTTTCGTTCCAATTCTCCACGAATATCTTGTAGAGTAATTAATTTGACATCTTCATTTTCTAGTCGAATAACCGAGCAACGAGTTATGATTTGGATACGTTCTTTTACAGTATTTAATTCCAGAACTTTTCGTTGTTTATTTTGTACTTCAATTAATGCATTGGCAAAGCGAAAATCAATTCGTTCCAGTTGACTAATATGGGTGAAAGTAGGTAATCCTAAAAGTTCAAGTGCAGCAGCATTTACATCGGTTATGTGTTTATTTTCAGATAACACAATAACACCAGTGGCGATATTTTGCAATATTTCTCCTACATATTTTTCTTTGATTCTACTTTTTACTTGAACGTTTTGTAAAATTGAATTTAGTTCATTTAAACTTTGATGTAACTCATTAATAATTGAATTTCCAGATTTTTTTGGGAATTGTAAAGTTGTATCATCATTTTTGATTGCTTTTACAAAATAGGTCATTTGCTTATGAGTTTTATTTAAAAAGCGAATCATTTCCCAAATTGTAGCCAGTAAAAGAAAACTTGCGATACAAATAGAATAAGTATTTTTTTCGCTGATTGAAACACCTAAATAAATGGATAAACTGACTACAAAAGTAAAACGAAGTAGCAGCATTAAATTGTAATGCTTATAAATCATATTTTTTGATTTTATTGTAAAGTGTTTGTCTACTAACTCCAAGTTGAGAAGAAACTGCTGATAGGTTTCCCTTTTGTTTTTCTATTGCTGCCTTTATCAATTGTCGTTCCATATCCTCTAAAGTGCCACCAAAGGTTTCGCTTCGTTCTGCTTCTTCAGTTTTAAATGAAAAATCAGAAGCTGATAAAAGTATATGATCAGAAAGAATAACTGCTTTTTCAATTGCATGTTGCAATTCGCGAACATTACCTGGCCAATGATAAGTTTTTAATTTTACGAGTGCTTGGTGATCTAATTTAAGATCTTTTTTATCGTATTTATTTGCATATTTTTTGATGAAAAAATCGACTAATTTTGGAATGTCTTCGATTCTTTCGCGTAATGGAGGCAATTCAATTTGAATGGTATTGATTCGATACAATAAATCTTCTCGGAAACTTCCTTGCTTTACCATTTTTTCAAGTTGGCTGTTGGTTGCACAAATTAAACGAATGTCAACTTCAAACAATTGATTATCGCCAACACGAGTAAGAACTCTGCTTTGAAGTACCGATAGTAATTTTGCTTGCATGGCTGGAGAAAGATTTCCAATTTCATCTAAAAAAAGAGTTCCATGATTGGCAGCTTCGATTTTTCCCACTCGATCGGATTGAGCATCAGTAAAAGCTCCTTTTTTATGACCGAACAATTCGCTCTCAAACAAGTTTTCAGATAAAGACCCCATATCTACACTAACCATAACTTTTTTTGAGCGATATGATAAGCGATGTATTTCTTTTGCAACCAATTCTTTTCCAGTTCCATTTTCCCCGGTAATTAATACATTGGCATTTGTTATTGCTACTTTCTTTATTAAAGCCATTACTCGTTCCCAACTTGGTGAAGAACCAATTAAATCAGGAGAGCAAGAGTTTGTTTCGATCGAATGAGAATTTTGGGCACTTCGTTTCGACTGACTTAATTTCCATGCCGTTTTTACAGTAGCTATCATTTTTTCATTTTCCCAAGGTTTCAGAATAAAATCTGTAGCACCTGCACGCACTGCTTTTACGGCTAATTCCACATCACCATAAGCAGTAATCATTACCACACTTATTCCAGAATCGAAATTGATAATTTGGTTGAGCCAAAAGATTCCCTCATTTCCATTATTGATTCCAGCTTTAAAGTTCATATCTAACAAAATAACATCATAAGTTGAGTTTTGTAACTCGCTTAATAATGCATTTGGGTTTGATAAGCATTTAAGGTGTTTGCAAAGTGGGGTTAATAACAATTCAAGTGCACTTAAAATGCTTTTGTTATCATCAACAATAAGAATATTTGCGTCTTTCATATGATATATGTGAAATAGAATGGTTTTGGAGAATCTGGCATAAAGTTAAATAGCTTTTCAAAAAATTAGACAGTGAATGTCAATATTTTTGACAATAAGAATAGAGGTGGATAGGTGAAGTTTTTGATATTGTGTTGTTTGTATTTTATGGCATGATTGTAGATTGTTTGTTTTTAAAGATTGTAAGAAATAACATATTAAATTTAATAGAAATGATTAAAGTAGAAAACCTTTCAAAAGTATTTCGCACAGAAGAAATAGAGACTTTAGCTTTAAATAATGTAAACTTTGAAGTAAAGCAAGGAGAGTTTGTTGCTATTATGGGACCCTCGGGATGTGGAAAATCAACTTTACTAAATATTTTTGGTCTGTTAGATAATCCAAGTGATGGTAACTATTTTTTTAAGGAAACAGAAGTTTCAAAATTTAAAGAAGGACAACGAACTGATTTGCGAAAAGGAAATATCGGATTTGTATTTCAATCGTTCAACCTGATTGATGAATTGAATGTATTTGAAAATGTGGAAATGCCATTGGTTTACCAGAAAATCAGCAGCAAAAAAAGAAAAGAAATGGTAAACAAAGTGTTGGA
>JAOARS010000369.1 GCA_025210415.1 Marinifilum sp.
ATAAAAAATCTAAACCGTTTTTTGCCCAATTGCGCCAAAAACAGTGTTTTAAAAGCTTTTTATTGTTGATGCTCTCACTAAAGTAAGGGTATCAATTGTAAAGCCACAATACAGAAAATGCAGTTCTGTTTTCATCAACTCAGAGCATCACTTGGAGTGTGATACCCTTAGGACACATAAAAACCTCTCTCAAAGTATCACAATAGTCTTTAGAGAAAGTAAGAATCTTCCGGTTTGAGGAGAAAAAGTATACAAAAGGAATTTTCAATTCTTGATTTGAATTCTAAATAAGCGTAATTATGAAATGTTAATCTGTTTAATCTCTTGAAATTTTGTAATTTATACCTTAATATTTCAAAAAAAAGGGATGTAATGAGGAGTGTTTTTGTTTTTCTGTTTTTCTTTTTACTGTTTGGATGCTATTCGCAAGATGTGCCAATTGTAAATGAACAACGCCCCAGGATTGAATTGAGCCAGGATCGTTTCGATTGGCTAAAGCAAAACATTTCGTCGGGAGAATGTAAGGAAACCTATCAAAGGTTTAAAAGTAGTTACGACAGAAATTGGGTTACCAATTCTAAAACTTACATGGTGGGTTCTGATTCTACCAAGTGGAATTATGAATTTGGGTCGGGCGATGCTTTTCAGATGTCGAGAATGACAGCTTTCCTTTTAAAAATGGAAACCGATGGATTGGCACTAAAGCGTTGTGAATTTATTATTTCCAGATATGTTGAGTACCTGAATGCTTTGAATTTCGACAACTACTCGGGCGATACCAAAGAGAATTTGCTAAGAAACAATTGCAATTACGGTGCAATCCTTCTCGATTGGACCTATGATGATGTGCCACAGGCAAAACGACAAAAGTTGTCAAGAGCACTTTTCAGGGTTCTTGAATATTTTATGGACAATTACATACTAACCCGATCTGGAAACAGCTATGTAACCAGTCATAACATTTACAATTGTGGTATTACCATGCATGCTGCGCTGGCTTTACATGGAGCCGATGGATTATCATCGGGGCAAATGTCTGATGTAAATTCATGGTACAGAACTTTGGTAGACAAATGGGAGAATGGAATTTTACCAGCCTTTGCCCACTTTCGTGATGATGATGGTGGTTGGAACTGGGGTGCAGCATATTCCATGTTCGGATTACCGCGCCAATACCAGTTCTTTGATGATATGAAATTTGCAACAGGAACCGACTATTACCGCGAGCAATCATGGATTCGTGAATCAATCAATCAGTACTGGTATTTTTATCGACCCGATAATTATACCATTCATTTGGGCGATGCTGTAATTGGTTTGAATCAGGCCAACAGGGTTATGTATCGTCATGCGGCAGAATTTGGCGATGAAAGAAGCCAATATTTGGTGCAGAAATATGGTGCAACCAAATACCTAAACAATTCGAACCTGGTATTTCAGAAACTCATGTTTAAAGATTTTGAAGCAGCAAATGTATCGCATCCCGAACCACCATTAGATTGGTGGGCCGATAAAACAGGATTAGCGGTAAGCAGAACTTCATGGAACGAGGATGCAACAATGCTTTGGTATTATTGTGCGCCATCGAAAAGAGCAGATCATGAGCATCGCGACAACAATCACTTTGTAATTGTACGTGATAAACCACTGATTTTAGATGCTGGTTACTATGATTCCTATGCCACAAATCATTACAATAATTACTATTCAAGAACCATTGCACACAATTCTGTTTGTGTGTTCGATGCATCGGAATCGTACCGTGCATTTGGGCGTTCGGTTTCTAATGATGGTGGCCAGATATGGACCGATCGTTTGGAGAATGTGGGCGAAGTAACCGATAACGATCACAGAAGAGGAGAGTGGCTAAAGTTTACAGCAAATAACGAGTATGCTTACTACATTACCGATGCAGCCGATTCTTATGCTTCCAATAAATTGGATAGGTTTGAACGAAGATTCTTGTATCATAAGCCTGACAGGGTAGTGGTATTGGATCATTTGCACTTGCTCAATGTAAATTCGCGCGAAAGAAAAGCGAAATACATTAATCATTTTGCAAACAGGCCGGATATTAACGGGCAGGTTGTAAATACTCAGGTTCCTGATAAAATTATTACTTACAACGGAAAAGATTACAAGGCAAATCACGGCAGTGGAAATGTAGCCATACGAACTTTATTGCCGGAATCAACTACTACAACTTTAATTGGAGGCAATGGTTACGAGTACTGGGTAAACGGAACCAACTATCCGCCAAACGGAAGTCCAAATTTAAATTTGGAGCATCCTGGTTCGTGGCGAATTGAAGTTGAACCAAGCCAGGTAACAGAAGATTTGGTTTACCTGCATACCATTAAAATTGGCGATAACGAGAATCCATCAAATGCCGGGGGCGAAGTGTTCAGGAACGAATCAACCATTGGTGTTGACTGGGAAAATCACTTGTACTTATTCCATGCCGAGGGCGATACCTTAAATACATCTTACACGGTAAATCCGCTTGACGGAAACCGAACCATTAAAATATTTGCTTTGGATATGCAGACAAATACTTCGTTTGGTGTGTTTGTGGATGATGAGTTGCAAAGAACAGGAAATTCTGATGACGATGGAATTCTTCAGCTTACTGTTGAATTAAGCGAAGGAAATCATGAACTTGTTGTTCGCGATACCATAGCTGGCGATCCAAACCCTGATACCGATCCTGACCCTGATCCGGTACCAGATCCGGATGAAGAGGCCCAAAAAGAAGTAAAGGTGTATCCAAATCCGAGTGATGGCATATTTACCGTAGTAATTGAGCGCGAGGAGGTAAGTGAGTTCCAGTTGAGTACTTTCGATTCTACGGGAAGAAAAATAATGGAGTACATGAATTCTGGTAATCGGATAGATTTAAACATGAATGGGCTTTCTTCCGGTGTTTACTATTTGCTGATTCAATATCTTGATAAGCAGGTAAAGCGTAAGATTGTGCTTGTTGATTAATTAAGGTATTTGTTCTCAGTTCATACGGGAAATAACAATTGATACTCTTACTCGAAGTGTGAGCATCAAACTGCAAAATATCAGCTAGCTGAATATTTGAAAAAAATCTCGGATAGGTATAAATAAAAAAGGACTGTCTCAACCATTTGAGACAGCCTCTTTCATATTGTGCAAGCTATGGCAAAAACCAATAGCTATGGTTTTACTTCAATTCTTCCAAACCCTCTTTAGCAGCTTTCAATAATGGTTCAGCCGATAAATCGTTACCAGTTGCTTCAACCATCCATTGGTTAGGCGTTAAACGTCCTTGCTTAAAGATACGATCTACTTCGTTCGGGAAGCTTTTGCCTTTTAATTGTTGCTCCAATTGAAATTCAATTACATTTCCAAATGCATAGTTCGACAAGTACAATGGGTTGCTCAACATGTGTGAGTACACAGCCAAAATAGGTTGATCTTTCACACCATAAACAGGAGCGTAAAACTCGTTCCAAACCGCTTTCGCGATATCCATAGTTGCATCGCGCAATTCGGCAGCAGTAGCATTCGGATTTGCATACAACCATCTCCACATGCGAATATCAACCAACGAAACACCCATAATTTCGTAAGCACTCCAGAACAAGTCTAACTTCTTCAATGCATCTTTTTGAGGAGAATCATCTTTAACGTCCAATAGCAACATGTCGCGCTTCTGGAAGATAAATGCCAATGCCTCTGTAAATGCAGTGTTAGGAACACCATTCATTACAAAGTTATCAACATCATATAGCGAGATGGTTTGCTCAACATTGTGTCCAAATTCGTGAATCGCGATGTTGTATCCTTTGTAGTCCATACCCTTTGCACCAATTCTGGTACGCAAATGAGCTTTTTGTCCTTTTGCAGCACCACCCCAGGCGTGACCTGATCCACGAGCTGGATCAACAGCAATTCTATCTGCCAACCACTGAGCCCTTTCCTTATCGTAACCCAATTTTACCAACAGATTAGCCAAGTCAGCTTCCAATGCAGCAGCATTAGGATACAAACCTCTGGTTTGCGCATCTAGTTTCGACTCATCCATTCCGCTACGAGCTTTGAAACCATCGTACCAAATATCGAATGGTTGAAGCTTACGACCCAATCTCTTCTGAATTAGTTTACCAACTTTCTTGGTTTCTTCAGATCTTAAAAATGCCGAGAAAATCTTTTCAGTAGCTTCCGCAGATATCTCTTTTGCACCATCATACTGTCTCTTAATAAATGTGTTCTGATCAGGATAGTAAGGATCAATTGCCTTGTTTGCGTGGAAATTATTCAGGATTTGCTGATATCTTTCGTTTGGTTCCGGAGTAGCCTCAATAGTTTTTCCATCCTTATAAACTACGTTTGCATATGGATCCCACTCAAAATCACCACTGTTAATTACCTTTTCAGGAATTTCCTGAGAGATGATTCTCTTCATCACCTGGTAAATCATCTTTTGCTTGTCCAAACCATCCTTTTTGTTGGCATAGTTC
Organism: Marinifilum sp.; assembly: GCA_025210415.1. Classification (GTDB taxonomy): domain Bacteria; phylum Bacteroidota; class Bacteroidia; order Bacteroidales; family Marinifilaceae; genus Marinifilum. The sequence continues at coordinate 4,491 of JAOARS010000369.1, forward strand.
GCTTTAATTTCATCACGTAAGTTCCAATGAGAAAGCAATACCTTATCTTCTGGGAAGTAACGGTTTCCTTTTTTATCTGTTAGGTGTCCTACGTAAATGTTATAATCTGCAATGTAAACATCAGAACCAGCCGCAGCAGTTCCAGCCGCTTGCAGCAATTCCGAAGGAACTCTTGCAGTAAAATAATCACCCAAACGAGCATAAGCCCACTCTTTGCGAGTCCAGTCTTTTGCATTAGCCTCTTTTTCAGCCAAGCTAAACGATGGGAAATTCAATGCAATGGTAAATGCAATCTTGTTGTTGTAGAAATCGTTCATCCAGTGCGAACCAACGCTGTAAGCACCAAAAGCATTGTCGATAGGGTGCTGCTTGAAGGTGTTCAAATGAACAGGCTCCAATAAATCAAGTGTAATCTTGTTAAAATGTCCGGTAATAATTTCAAGATTTCTCGAAATTTTCTCGAACACCATTTCCTTTTCAGCCTTGTCGGCGATATAGTTTTTCTTACAGAAGTTTGTAAAATCAGCTTCTGTTCCGTCGCTCATGCGCCAAAGACTCGCAGCGTGTTTTACGCCTTTCTCAAGTAAAGCTTTATCCAAACAATTGGCGCTTAACTCCTCAATAGTCGATTTGATTGTTTCGGCAGTAATGTTCGAAGTTTCTGCCTTCTTTTCTGCAATAACTTGATTAGTAGTCGATACTAAAGTTAAAAATGCAGCACAAAGAATAATAATTTTCTTCATTGGTTTAGGTTTTGTTATCTAATACTATTTTGATTCAACAATGTCGTATGTATTTATGCCGATAGATTTCTAAAGGCGCAGTGCGAGAGAAGCGAAGTAATGCGACATTTTAGAAACAAATCGGTATAATTATTGAATTAACAGGGCTAAGATAAGAAATCGTTCATCTGTAAACAATGAGCAATCTCAGTTTACATGTACAATTCAAGCTTAGAGTTTTATTGAGTGCACATCAATTTTAACCTAATGGCATAGATTTAAACAGGCTATTAGTTTTTAGCAGTTGGCTTTTAGTAACAGCCTTAGTATATTATCAAGACTAAAACCTTGAAGCTAAAAGCAAATAGCTAAAAGCTTTTATAATTGATTTAACCAATAAAAATTCCTGATTCGTTTCACAGATTGGAATACATGTGTTATTTTTGCGGAAAATTTTTATACATAAATTATGGGAAGAGCATTCGAATTTAGAAAAGCGCGTAAAATGAAGCGTTGGGATAAGATGGCCAAAGCCTTTACCCGAATTGGGAAAGATATTGTTATTGCAGTAAAAGAAGGTGGCCCTGATCCGTCAACTAATGCTCGTTTGCGTGCGGTTATTCAAAATGCTAAGGCAGCCAATATGCCTAAGGATAATGTTGAGCGTGCCATTAAAAAAGCTTCTTCAAAAGAGCAAAAGGACTTTAAAGAACTTGTTTACGAAGGATATGCACCGCACGGTATTGCTATTCTTGTTGAAACTGCAACCGATAATCATACCAGAACAGTAGCCGATGTTCGTTCATATTTTAACAAATGCAAAGGGAGTTTAGGTACTGCTGGTAGTGTTGAATTTATGTTCGAACGCAAATGTCATTTCAAAATTGAAAATGCAGGTCAGGATGTTGAAGAACTGGAACTGGAAATGATCGATCTTGGAGTAGAAGAAGTATTTGCTGAAGAAGATGGAATTATGCTTTATGGTGAGTTTACCGATTTTGGTAAGATTCAAGCTTATTTGGAAGAAAATAATATGGCAGTAATTTCTTCAGGATTCGAAAGAATTCCTATGGATACCAAAGAATTAACAGAAGAACAGGTTGCTGATGTTGAAAAGTTATTGGAGAAATTAGAAGATAATGATGATGTACAAAATGTATATCACAACATGGCATAAATAAAAATAATGAAGTTAAAAGTGTCTAAAGTTTAAAAGTTGGTAAGTATCAAGTTAAGTGTTATAAGTTAAGTATTGAGAGCTTAAAGCACTTAAAAACTTTCCCCAATTAAGCTTTCAAATTTCTAAAATAATAATCTTATTATAGCTAACCCGATTCAAACTTGAATCGGGTTTTTTATTTTCAAAAATCAATAAAAGAAAAAGAGGTCTTTTTTAATTTTTTAAACTTTCTAAAAGCCTGTAAATCTAGGTGGTGTAGGCTAATTAATTGAATGCATGATAAATTGCCTTTTGTGTGTTAAGAGTTTTTGTTATATTTAGATATATAGATGAAAAAAAGTCTTACTCACACCTAATGATGTACAATTATTTAAAATTTGAAAAAAGAGATAGAATAGGAATTCTAACTCTTGATCGTCCTAAAGCCTTAAATGCCTTAAATGAAGAGGTTTTTAAGGAATTAACTCGCTTTTTGGAAAGTGAGAATGTAGATGACATTCGTGTATTAATAATTACCGGAGAAGGCAAAGCCTTTATCGCAGGAGCCGATATTAAAGCCATGCAAGAATACTCTCCGCAAAATGCTTACGACTTTTCAGAAACAGGCAAGCGAGTATTCGATTTGATTGCAAAATTGGAAATTCCGGTTATTGCTGCCATTAATGGATTTGCCCTTGGAGGAGGATTGGAGTTGGCTTTGGCTTGCGACATTAGAGTTGCCAGTGAAAAAGCCCGCTTGGGTTTGCCTGAGGTTAACTTGGGATTGATTCCTGGTTTTAACGGAACTCAACGTTTACCTAGATTGGTAGGTGCAGGTAATGCCATGTATTTAATGATGCTCGGAGAAGGAATTACAGCTCAGGAAGCCTATAATTTAGGAGTGGTTCAAAAACTATCTGAACCTGAATTGGTTCTGGAAGATTCAATAAAAATTGCTGAAAAAATTGCTGGTAAAAGTCCTAATGCATTGCGCCTTGTAAAAGAAATGGTACGCAACGGATTGGAAATGAATAGCAAAGACGCAGGCAAAATGGAGTCGAAAGAATTTGGTAGATTATTTAAGGAAGATCAGAAAGAGCGTGAAGAAGGTGTTAATGCCTTTTTGGAGAAACGTCAACCTAATTGGTAACATTCAATTTTAGTGGGGAATCATATCACCATAAGGTGATTTGAAGGTAGTGGTGATGGGTTTTTAAAATTGACTCAATAGGGTGAAATATACCTTAGTATGATTAAGAAAATTAAATAAAACAATAAACATATGGATTTAGCCCCTAAAATGAAAAACGTAAGTGTACTTGGAGCTGCTGGTAAAATGGGTAGTGGAATTTTGGTATTACTTTCTTTCGAAATGGCCAAGCTAAAAATTGGCAAAAAATCAAAAGAAGAGTTTGTTTTGAATGCAATTGACGTATCGCAATCTGCATTAGTCAATTTATTAGGCTATGTAAGATCTCAATTGGTAAAACATGCCGAAAAAAATATCGTTGAACTTCGTAACTGGTATGCTGACAAAGAAAACCTTGCAGAAAACGAAGAGATCATAAATCAGTTTGTTGAAGATGTGATGGCAATGATTCAAACATCTACAAGAATTGAAACGACATATGAATCGAATCTGATTTTTGAAGCAATTAAAGAAGACAAAGATTTAAAGGTTAAATTGTTCTCTCAGATCAAACAAAATAACCCTGATGCTTGGTTCCTGACAAATACATCTTCAATCCCAATTGGTGAAATTGAGCAGGAAGCTGGCTTGAATGGAGATATTGTTGGATATCATTTCTATAATCCTCCGGTAATTCAAAAGTTATTGGAAATTATCAAATGCGATAATACTGGCAACGAACTAAATGAATTCTCCATTGCATTGGCCAAGTCAATGCGAAAAATAATCGTTCCGTCTAAAGATGTTGCCGGATTTATTGGTAATGGTCACTTCATGCGTGATGCTTTGTATGCTTTAAATCAAGCAGAAAAATTAGCTGAAACTGAAGATTGGGCAAAAGCATTTTTTATGATTGATACCATAAGTAGAGATTTGTTGGTTCGTCCAATGGGAATTTTCCAGTTGATTGATTATGTAGGTGTTGATGTAACCAAATTTATTTTGGAAAGCATGCAGCCATCATTTCCCAATGAGACCTTATCACATGATGTATTAAATCAGTTGTTTGATAGAGAAGTGAAAGGTGGACAATATGCCGATGGAGCTCAGAAAGATGGTGTGTTTAAATATCAGAAAGGAAGAATCACTCATGTTTATGATTTTGGAACAGGTAAATATGTTGCCAAAGAAGATATAGAAATGGATTGTGCTGCCAAAATGGGAGAATTACCAACATTAAAGATTTATTGGAAAACTGTAGTGCGAGATAAGAACAAGGCAGACTATTTGCAGAAATTCTTTAAGGAATTGCACGAAATTGACAGTGTGGGAGCAAATCTGGCTGTAGCTTACGGGCAAAATTCAAAAGCAATTGGACAAATGTTAGTTGATACCGAAGTTGCTGCCTCTGCAGAGGATGTTAATACTGTATTGGAAACAGGATTTTTCCATGCTTACGGTCCAATTAACGATTATTTTTAAAATTAGATAATAGATGTTAGATATGAGATGATAGAACAAGTTTCATTTCATTTCAAAAACATTTGAAGGTATAAACTTATAAAACAGAGAAGAAAGGTGTTAAGATTCTCTGAGATTACTATATCCAGTCTCAGATCTAATATCTCAAATCTCAAATCTAATAGAAATGAAAGCTTTACGCAAAAAAGTATATATGGTAGCCGGTTACAACACGGTATCAATGGGAACCGGAAGAAAAGAATTCCACCCTAAAAAGCCACGTCCTGATTTGGAACATTACATTAAAGAAGCAGGACAAGGAACTTTGAAAATGATAGGTGGTGCCAAAAATGTTGATGAAGGAGTGATTGGAAACTTCATGGCATCTCGTTTTAACAAACAGGCAAATCTGCCTGCTTTTCTGCCAATGATAGACGAAGGTTTGAGGCATAAACCTGCCATTAGTGTTGAAGGTGCATGTGCATCGGGAGGATTGGCTTTGGCAAGTGGTATAAAATCAATTTTGGCTGAAACTGCTGATGTTGTACTTGCCGTTGGTTTTGAGGTTCAGAATACCATGAAAGCAATGTATGGTGCTGATATTTTGGCAGGTGCCGGATGGATGAAAACCAGAAAAGATGGCCATGCCTATTATTTCCCTGGTGTATTTAGCAACAGAGCAGGTGCTTATTATGAGAAGTTTGGCCGTGAAAAAACCCGTGAGGCAATGGCTAAATGGTATTGCAATGCCATTGAAAATGCTCGTTTGTGCGAAACAGCCCAGGAATTTCATAATAAAAACAACGATTTGGAAGGAACAGCTAAAATGCCATTGAATCCTAAAAAATTTGTTGATCATTTGAATTATTCTGATTGTTCAAAAGTTTCAGATGGTGCTTCTGCTATTGCAATTGTATCGGAAGAAGGCTTGAAGAAAGTTGGAGTTGATCCGAAAGATGCAGTTGAAGTTGTTGGCATAGGTCAAGCAGCCGCTGATATCACTCAGGAACCAGAGAATATAACAAGCCTAACAACAATGAAAGCTGCTGCGGCCAAAGCAATGGAAATGGCTGGTATTACAGTAAATCAGGTTGGTACCGTTGAGGTTCACGATTGTTTTTCAATTGCTGGTATCATGGGAGCCGAAGCTATTGGATTTGCTGAAGAAGGTAAAGGAATTGATTTCGTATTAGAAGGTCACACATCAAGATGTGGAAAGGTTCCTTTCAATACAACTGGTGGTTTAATTGGTTGGGGACATCCAACAGGTGCAACGGGAGTTCATCAGGCAGTAACAGTTTGGGAACAGCTAACCGGAAAAGCCGGAGATGCTCAAATAGAAATGAAAGAAGACAGACCTTACGGTATGACCGTAAACATGGGGGGAGATGATAAATCTCTTGTAGCAATTGTATACAAGAGAGGTGAGTAGAATTATATAATCTTAATTCTAATCCTTTCAATAGGTGAATTTAGATGGGATAATATTGATCAAATAAAGCAAAGTATCAGGAAGTTGCATTTTTCTTGAGTCTTAATACTAAATACTTGATACTTTTTAAAGAGAATAGAATGAAATAAAAATAAGTGAATGAGCTGATAACTATTTGCGAACAGCTATTAGCTCATTTTATCATACCTAAAAACAAACACTATGAATTTTGAATTCACCGAAGAACAATTGATGATTCGAGATGCTGCTCGTGATTTTGCTCAAAGGGAATTGCTGCCGGGAGTTATTGAACGAGATGAAAAGGCGATGTATCCAACTGAACAAGTTAAAAAGCTTGGAGAACTTGGTTTTCTGGGAATGCTTGTTGGTCTTGAATATGATGGAGGAGGAATGGATACTATTTCTTACGTGTTGGCAATGGAAGAAATTTCTAAAATTGATTCATCGGTTTCTGTAATCATGTCGGTAAACAATTCATTGGTTTGTTGGGGAGTTGAAAAGTTTGGAACAGAGGAGCAGAAGCAAAAATATTTGAAGCCAATGGCTCGTGGAGAGAAGATTGGAGCTTTCCTATTGTCAGAACCTGAAGCAGGATCAGATGCAACATCTCAGCGTACAACAGCAATAGATATGGGTGATCATTATCTGGTAAATGGAACAAAAAATTGGATTACAAGCGGAAAATCAGCTTCTACTTATATTGTTATTGCACAAACAAATCCAGAATTAAAACACAGAGGGATTAATGCTTTAATTGTTGAAGCAGATTCGGAAGGAATATCTGTTGGACCACATGAAAACAAAATGGGGATGCGAGCTTCCGATACGCATTCGGTAATGTTCAACAATGTAAAAGTGCCAAAGGAGAACTTATTGGGAGAAGAAGGATTTGGATTCAAATTCGCAATGAAATCGCTCGAAGGAGGAAGAATTGGTATTGCATCTCAGGCATTGGGAATTGCTTCGGGAGCGTATGAGTTGGCACTAAAATACGCTCAGGAAAGAAAAGCATTTGGAAAAGAAATTATAAATCATCAAGCCATTGCCTTTAAATTAGCTGATATGGCTACAGAGATTGAAGCTGCTCGTTTTTTCTGCTTGAAAGCAGCTTGGTTAAAAGATCAGGGAAAACCATACGGACACGCAAGTGCTATGGCAAAATTGTATGCCGCAGAAACAGCAATGAAAGTCACTACAGAGGCAGTTCAAATACATGGTGGATATGGATATGTGAAGGAATATCATGTAGAAAGATTGATGAGAGATGCCAAGTTGACACAGATTTATGAAGGAACCTCCGAAATTCAGAAAATCGTAATTTCAAGAGGCTTGGTAGATTAATTAAAGAATATAAATGATGTTGCCGAAGCTGTAAACTATCTTGCTACTCGGTACTTGATACTAAATATTAATGCTTATGAAAATATTAGTCTGTATAAGTAATGTTCCTGATACTACAACGAAAGTTAAGTTTAAGGATGATCATACTGTTTTTGATGATTCAGGAATTCAATGGATTATTAACCCTTGGGATGAATTGGCTTTAACACGTGCCATGGAACTAAAGGAAGATGCTGCAAATTCTGTAAATGAAATTTGTGTTATTCATGTTGGTGGAGCCAGTGCTGATGCTACACTAAGAAAAGCTCTGGCAATAGGCGCAGATAAAGCCATTAGGATAGATGCTTGTGCTGCGGATGCTTATCATGTTGCAGGACAAATTGCAGAGTACTTAAAAGAGCATCCTTTTGATATTGTAATTAGTGGAATTGAATCGAGTGATTACAATGGTTCTTCGGTAGGTGCAATGATTGCTGAGTTTATGGATTATCCGGGAATTTCTTCGGTAATTTCTTTAAACTTTGATGATGATATTCGAGTAACCCGTGCAATACCTGGAGGTAAGCAAGTTTTAAAAACTGAAACTCCATTTGTTGCTGTGGTACAGAAAGGTATTACCAATGAACCTCGAATTCCGGCCATGAGAGGAATTATGATGGCACGCAAGAAACCTCTGGAAGTAAAACCTGCGGCTGAAATTGAAATCCTGACCAAATCAGTAAAATTTGAATTGCCTGAAGAAAAAGGAGCATGTAAAATGATTGAATCAGAATCAGCAGAACAATTGGTTGATCTGTTAAAAAACGAAGCTAAAGTGCTTTAAAGAATACATTAGGTGTGATATGCAAATAATCTCATACCTAAGAAACTGTTTAACTTTTGTTTTTGAGGATTAGTTTTGATGCATTAAGTACTCAAACAAAGGAAAAATGAAGCGAATAGCCTTAGTTATTTAAAGAATTTTTGCAGCCGACTGAGTGCTTAAGTCGCCAAAATAAACCAAAGGATAAAATTTAAACAGTTTCTAAGTACTAATAACCTAAAACTTAGCCTATGTCTGTAATTGCATTTGCCAAAAATTGGAATGGGAAATTTAAAAATTCCAGTTACGAGTTGGTATCATATACAAAAGAATTAGCCAATAAATTGAATACAAACCTTGTTGTACTTTCTATTGGAGAAGTTTCGAGTGAGGAATTAAATACATTAGGAAAATATGGAGCAGATAAAATTATATCTGTTAATGATCCTCAGCTAAATACGCTAACAAGTCGTGCTTACGCTAAGGTAATCTCTCAGGTTGCCGATAAGGAAGCTGCAACTGTTGTGGTTTTAAGCGATAATAATAGCGGAAAAGCAATTGCTCCGCGTGTATCCGTTCAAATGAAAGCCGGATTGGTTGCTGCTGTTCAGGAATTGCCTGTATCTCTGGAACCATTCATTGTAAAGAAACGTGTATTTTCAGGAAAAGCCTTTGGTCATGTTCAAATCGATTCAGAAAAGAAGATCCTAACCATAGCAAAGAATTGCTTCGGATTGGTAGAAAATCAGGTTGAGCCTGCAATCGAGGAATATACTCCTGAAGTTGATGCCAGCTTATTCAAAGTTCAGGTAATTGAAGAAGAAGAGCAGAAAGATAAAGTGATTCTTTCAGATGCAGATGTTGTTGTTTCTGCAGGTAGAGGAATGCGTAGTCCGGAAAATTGGGGGCCGGTTGAAGAACTAGCCGAAGTTCTTGGTGCTGCCACAGCTTGTTCACGTCCTGTTTCGGATGAGGGTTGGCGTGGACATGAAGAACATGTTGGACAGACAGGCAAGGTAATTGCTCCGAACTTATACATCGCAGCTGGTATTTCCGGCGCAATTCAACATGTTGCAGGAATCAGTCGAAGCAAATGTATTGTTGCAATTAATACTGATCCTGAAGCACCAATTTTCAGTGTAGCCGATTATGGAATTGTGGGTGATGTAATGGAAGTATTGCCAAAATTGACTGAAGCATTTCGCAACTCAAAATCATAATAGGAGTATCGAAGTGTCAGGATATAAGACTTCTTGATGCTTGTGTTTTGCTACTTGCTACTTATTAGATTTGTGAACAGAATTTAAAATACTGAATAAGTAAATTGTATATACATATTCTAAATCAGAACCTATGACAAAACAAATCCTCTTTATTATTTCATTGGCAATAACTTTAGGAGTTTTTGCCTACTCTGTGAAACGATTGTGGGCTTTTTTTAAACTAACAAAGCCTTCCTATCCAATTCGCAATATTGGTGCACGTATTTCGCATACTATGGATATTGCTTTTGGACAAACAAAGATTTTTAGAAAACCAGTAATAGGCTTAATGCATGCTTTGGTTTTTTGGGGATTTTTGGTGATCACATTAGGAAGTATTGAAATTGTTATAGATGGTGCTTTTGGAGTGGAACGGTCCTTTGCCTTTACAGGTTGGTTCTACGATGTTGTTATGGCCTCGGGCGATGTGTTTGCATTGTTGATAATTCTTTTCATAAAAGCATTTAGTTTAAGAAGAAGTATTTTACGTGTAAAACGATTCTCCGGAATTGAAATGTCTTCCAAATCGTATTGGGATGCGCAGATTGCATTAAGCTTTATCGGACTTTTAATGCTTTCACTACTTGCTTTCAATGTTGGTTATATCAGCAATCATCCTAACGGATATGAAGGTGTTTATCCGGTATCAGCTGCATTGGTAAATCTAATTAATATTGATTTGGGTTGGTTGCAAGAGCCAGGATGGTGGATTCACATTTTACTGATTTTTATATTTGCCAATTACCTTCCTTACTCAAAGCATTTTCATGTATTTCTTTCGGTTCCTAATGTATTTCTGGCAAACCTTGAACCATTAACCAAATATCCTAACTTGGAGAGTATTACCAAAGAGGTTAAATTGATGTTAGATCCTGAAGCTGCTTACGATGAAAGCGAAGAAGTAGCAAGATTTGGAGTAAAGGATGTTGAAGATGTAAGTTGGAAGAACTACTTGGATTCTTTAGCTTGTACACAGTGCGGAAGATGTACGGATGTCTGTCCGGCCAACATAACAGGGAAACTGCTTTCGCCAAGAAAGATATTTGTAGATCTGCGAAAGCGGATGGATGAGTTCGGACCTTTGGCAGTGAAAGGTAAAGAGGATGGAAAATCGCTTTTAAGAGATTATATCTCGGAAGAGGAATTATGGGCTTGTACAACTTGTAACGCATGTGCTCAGGAATGTCCGATTGACATCAGTCATCCGAATTTGATCATGGATATGCGTAGATATCTTGTGATGGAAGAAGCTGCGGCACCCGCAGAATTGAATGCTATGTTTACCAATATTGAGAACAATGGAGCTCCCTGGCAGTTTTCACCTGAAGATCGCCTAAAGTGGACAGAAGGTTGATTAGCAAGTAAATAAAATGATAGTAAGAGTGTATTGATATATACCTCATGCGAATCAAGGGCTGAAAATATAGTTTAAAAAACAATAGAAAGATTTATTTAGGAATTCTTCCCTTCCAGAGAAGATGGCGACAGCCAGAAGAGTGTATTTTTGATTATATTGTTCTTATTTCACCCTTTTCCCTGTCGGGATTTTCCCCGGGAGGGAAAACTCAACTTGAAAAAGTGATAAAATTCATTATTGTCTAATCAATACAGTTATTTTAACCCTTGATTGACATATCTCATTAAAAATAAACCAAATGACAGACAAAAAACTTTACGTACCGGTTATGGCAGACTTGGCTGCCAAGGGGGAACAACCGGAATATCTCTATTGGGTAGGATGTGCAGGAGCTTTCGATGACAGATATCAGAAAGTGGCACGTGCATTTGCTAAAATATTAAATCACCTTGAGGTGAGTTATGCAGTTCTGGGAAAAGAGGAGAGTTGTACTGGCGATGCTGCCAAACGAGCTGGAAATGAAATGCTTTTCCAAATGCAGGCCATGCAAAATATTGAAGTTCTGAATGCTTATGAGATCAAAAAGATCATTTGTACATGCCCGCACTGCTATAATACTTTAAAAAATGAATACCCTGATTTGGGAGGAAATTATGAGGTAATCAATTATACTCAATTCCTGGATGAGATGATTCAGGATGGTAAACTTGACTTGAAAGATAATCCTTTTAAAGGCGAAACGATTACTTATCATGACCCATGTTATTTGGGAAGAGGAAATAAAATTTACGAAGCACCCAGAAACGTTGTAAAAGCCGTATTTGGCGATGTGAAAGAGATGAAACGATCCAGAAGTTTCGGATTGTGTTGTGGTGCCGGTGGAGCTCAAATGTTTAAAGAAGCAGAAAAGGGAAACAAGGAAGTAAATATTGAGCGTACCGAAGAAATTATCGAAAGGAAAGTGGATAAGGTAGCTTCTGCTTGTCCGTTTTGCATGACCATGTTAACCGATGGAATCAAATTAAAAAATAAAGAGAAAGAATTGGAAAATTTAGATGTAGCTGAAATCATAGAAAAGGCTTTAGATCTGTAATCATACCTAAAATGGATACACCTACTGCATATCAACTTAAAAATTCTGTAAGGATTGTAACGGCAACTTCATTGTTCGATGGCCATGATGCCTCTATTAACATTATGCGACGAATTATTCAGGCTTCCGGAGCCGAAGTAATTCATTTGGGACACAACCGCTCGGCAGAAGAAATTGTTGATTGTGCAATTCAGGAAGATGCTCAGGCCATAGCCATAAGTTCTTATCAGGGTGGACATATTGAGTTCTTCAAATATATGTACGATTTGTTGCAGGAAAAAAATGCAGGACACATTCGTATTTTTGGTGGAGGTGGAGGTGTAATCCTGCCTGAGGAAATCAGAGAGTTGGAAGCATATGGCATTGCCGGGCTGTATTCTCCTGATGATGGTAGAAATTTAGGATTGCAAGGAATGATTAATGAAGTGCTGATTGGTGCAGATTACAAATTAGAAGAATTGGAATTACCAAAGCTTAATGAGCTTTCTTCAGAAAACGTGAATCTGCTATCCAGGTTAATAACTTTAGCTGAACAAGATCAAATTCAGGATTCCGATTTGTATCTAAAAATAAAAAACAATGCCAAAATCAGTCAAACACCTGTTATTGGAATTACAGGTACCGGAGGAGCGGGTAAATCTTCATTAACCGATGAATTGATCCGCAGAATCCAAATCGATTATCCGGATCTGAAATTGGCAATTCTGTCTGTAGATCCTTCGCGTAAGAAAAGTGGAGGAGCTCTCTTAGGAGATAGAATTCGAATGAATGCCATTCAAAATCCTAATATTTACCTTCGATCATTGGCGACAAGACGTGCCAACTTAGCACTTTCGAAGCATGTTGATGATGCCTTGATGATTATGAAAGCTGCTGATTTTAATTGCATTTTTCTGGAAAGTTCGGGAATTGGCCAATCGGATACAGAAATTGTAGATTACTCTGATGTAAAACTTTACGTAATGACTCCGGAATTTGGAGCCGCAACTCAATTGGAAAAAATTGACATGTTGGATTTTGCTGATTTGGTAGCCATTAACAAATTCGACAAGCAAGGTGCTCAGGATGCTTTGCGTGATGTAAAAAAGCAATACCAACGAAACAATTTATTGTGGGATAAGGATCCTGCCGAAATGCCTGTTTATGGAACAGTTGCATCTCAGTTTAACGATCATGGTGTGAATGAACTCTACCATGCATTAATCCATTTAATGGGAGAAAAAGGAGCTGAACGTTTTACCATTAATGGAAAGCCACTTTTAAAGGCCAGTAACAAGATTGAAATTGTTCCTCCTTCAAGAGTTCGATATCTTTCTGATATTTCAGAAACCGTTCGTAAATACAATCGAAAAGTTGAAGATCAAGCAGAAATTGCAGATCAACTATATGCCTTGAATAAATCAGCAAATCTGATTGATGATGAATTGAGCCGCAGAAGCCTGGAGAAAGAAATTGAGAGAATTAAAAAGGATTTTAAACATCAGGATATACTGGATTCCTGGCAAGAAAAGAGAAGAAAGTACAAAGAAGAGATTTTCAGATACAAGGTGAGAGGTAAGGAAATTTGTGTGGAAACACATACCGAAACCCTATCGCACAATAAAATACCAAAGATTGTTTTACCTGATTACAAGAGTTGGGGTGACATTGTAAAGTGGAATTTAAAAGAGAATGTTCCAGGCGAATTTCCTTATGCATCAGGAGTATTTCCTTTTAAGCGAGAAGGAGAAGATCCAACAAGAATGTTTGCAGGTGAAGGTGCGCCGGAACGTACCAATAAAAGATTTCACTATTTGGCAAAAGGTCAACCTGCGGTACGTTTATCAACGGCTTTCGATTCGGTAACACTATATGGAGCTGACCCTGATGTTCGTCCGGATATTTACGGAAAAGTAGGTAATTCAGGCGTTTCTATCGCTTCTCTGGATGATGCCAAAAAACTCTATTCGGGTTTTGATCTGGTTGATCCGAAAACATCTGTATCCATGACTATCAATGGACCAGCTCCAATGTTAGTCGGATACTTTATGAATGTTGCCATTGATCAGCAATGTGAAAAACACATTCGTGAAAATGGATTGCAAGATGAGGTTGAAACAGAAATTGCTGAAATCTATCAGGAAAAAGAGAGAGTAAAATACATTGGAGATTTGCCGGAAGGCAACAATGGTTTGGGTTTAATGCTTTTGGGCGTAACCGGAGATCAGGTATTGCCAAAAGATGTTTATGAGAAGATAAAGGCTGAAACCATTTGCAAAGTGAGAGGAACCGTTCAAGCAGATATGTTGAAAGAAGATCAGGCACAAAACACCTGTATATTTTCTATTGATTTTGCTTTGAAAATGATGGGTGACATTCAGGAATATTTCATTCACAATCAAGTTCGAAATTTCTATTCAGTTTCCATTTCCGGATATCACATTGCCGAAGCAGGAGCCAATCCGATTACTCAATTGGCATTTACATTGGCAAACGGATTTACCTTGGTCGAGTACTATATTTCGAGAGGAATGAATGTGGATGATTTTGCTCCAAACTTATCTTTTTTCTTCTCGAATGGGATGGATCCTGAATATACCGTGATTGGCCGTGTGGCAAGAATCATTTGGGCAAAGGCCATGAAATATTTATACAAAGCAAATAATCGCTCTCAGAAACTGAAATATCACATTCAAACTTCAGGAAGATCGCTACATGCTCAGGAAATTGAGTTTAACGATATCAGAACAACATTACAAGCTTTAACAGGAATTTACGATAACTGTAATTCATTGCATACAAATGCTTACGATGAAGCAATTACCACTCCAACGGAAGAATCGGTGCGCAGAGCCATGGCAATCCAATTGATTATCAACAAAGAATTAGGATTGGCAAAGAATCAGAACCCACTGCAAGGTGCATTTATTATAGATGAGTTAACTGAATTGGTGGAAGAAGCTGTAATGCTTGAATTTGATAGGTTGACGGAGCGAGGAGGAGTTTTAGGAGCTATGGAAACCATGTACCAGCGCAGCAAGATTCAATCGGAATCATTGCATTACGAGAGCTTGAAACACAATGGAAACTTGCCAATTATAGGAGTAAATACATTTTTAAGTACTCAGGGATCTCCAACAGTTCAACCTAAAGAAGTAATTCGATCTGATGATTCCGAAAAGGAGAATCAGGTGAAGTTTAAAGAGTTGGTTCAATTGAATCATAAAGAGAAAGCTGAGCAAGCACTCGAACTCCTAAAGGAAACAGCATTAAAGAACGAAAATATCTTCGCTGCATTAATGGAGGTATGTAAATATTGCACACTAGGACAAATTACCAATGCCTTGTATGAAGTAGGCGGTCAATACCGAAGAAACATGTAAAAAAAAGGTGTAAGGTAAAAGTAAAAAGGTGAAAGATTAAAGTTTATGGTATTTCCAATTTGGAGAATTCTCCCCTTTTAGGGGAGATGTCCGAAGGACAGAGGGGGGGCGAATAAAAAAATAACAAACATAAAATCTCTATAGATTGAAGACAATAAAATCAAAAATAAACACAAAATCTGAGGACTTTTTAAAGAATAAAGAGTCTTATAATCTCTTGATGAAAGAATATCGGGAACGTTTGAATTCTGTACTAAAAGGTGTTGATGAAAAAGCTCGGGAAAGACATTTAAAAAGAGGAAAATTACTAGTTCGTGACAGGATAGAATTGCTCTTGGATAAGAATACTCCTTTTATGGAATTGTCGGCAATGGCTGCTTACGATCAGTACGAGAATCAGTTTCCTTCTGCCGGAATTGTAACCGGAATTGGAGTTGTTCACGGCCGGGAATGTGTAATAGTAGCCAACGATGCAACTGTTAAAGGTGGTACATACATTAAGGAAACCATTAAAAAACACATTCGAGCACAAGAAATTGCAATGCAGAATCATTTGCCATGTATTTATATGGTAGATTCAGGAGGAGTATTTCTTCCGGAACAATCTAAGGTATTCCCTGATAAGTTTGACTTTGGACGTTTCTTTTTCAATCAATCCAAAATGTCGGCAAGAGGAATTCCTCAAATCTCCATTGTAATGGGATCGTGTACGGCTGGTGGGGCATATGTACCTGCCATGAGCGATGAAACCATTATTGTAAAAGGGCAGGGAACCATTTTTATTGGAGGGCCACCTTTGGTAAAAGCGGCAACCGGAGAAGAAGTAAGCGCTGAAGAATTAGGTGGCGCTGAGATTCATACATCCATTTCAGGAGTTGCAGATCATTTGGCAGAAGACGACAGGCATGCCATTCAGATTTGCAGAGATATTTTTGAATCAATGCCAAAGGTTCAGAAATACCCTTTGGAAAGAGAAGAAGTTAAGGAACCTAAGTATCCGGTCGAGGAATTATATGGATTGGCTCCTTTGGATTTGAAAAAACCTATTGATGCACGTGAGCTAATTGCACGTATTGTGGATGATTCTTCTTTTCAGGAGTTTAAAGAGCGTTATGCACCAACCATTG
>JAOARS010000370.1 GCA_025210415.1 Marinifilum sp.
GAGAAACATTAAAAAAGGTAGGGTAACATAAAGTCACCCTACGCAGGATAGTATTAAAAAATACTTCCTTTAAATAATTACAAATTTAATAAAAAACAAAAGATTCAAGATTTGGATTTAAACATAGAATCTTGATACTTTGTACTTGATACTTTTTGGTTAAAGTCTTCAGTCAATTGCTTACATCGAACTCATGTTAAGTATGATGCTACTTGTTTACAAGCTTAAAATTCACCCACCACTCTTCCAATTCAAACTTGTTTTGGTAAGCACCAGCTTTTAATTCATCCAGATTTTTTTGAATTACCTGTTTGCTACTCATGGCAGAATAATACTCTTCATCAGCCATATTTACACTGCCTATGCCAATACTTATCTCTTTCTGTTCAATATTTTCAGGATATAAAATTTCAATAGGAATCTTTACATGATAACTAAAAAGCACCTGGTTGCTGGTACGTAAATTGACTTTTACCTGTTCATCTTTTACGGTTGTAGAGGTAAGAATACTTTCATCTGATCTTGTATCTACAAGTTCATAAGCCTGAAATCTATCGATTAATTCTTCCTGAAATTCAGTACGACTAAACCCATTTAAGTAATTGTAAAAACTTTTATCGGTGTAAGGAAATTCTGTTGGCAACGGATAGTTAACAGCATAAACATTTCGTGATTTTCCGTTTGGATCTATCCAGAGACTTAAACCAAGATTGTAAATTTTTCTTAACGTTATGGGTGAGTTGGTTTCCAAAAAAATATCAGCAAACTCATTGTTGTTAAATACTTTAATTGATATTTGATTGGCAGATTGGTAATACAATGCTTCCCTTTCTGAGAATGAGCTATTGTTTTGAGGATTCCAATAAGCTGTAAATTGATTTGATCCGGCACAAGCTTGTAGCAATATTACAACAAATATCAGCAATGTATTTTTCTTGATCATATCAGATAATTATACCATTTAAAATTGAATGCCAACAAAACTAAGTTTTAGTATCCGGATTTTCATCATTCAAACAAAGAAAAAACAGTTATCTATTTTGGGTAACTGTTAACTGATTATGCGAATCAAGAGTTAAAAGTACTTAAAGTTTAAAGTGCCTTAAGTTAAAATTGAGAGCTTTTAAGCATTTCAATTACGCTTGTCATGAAATTTAAAATCGGAAGCAAAATTTAGTTTGTACGCCCTGTTTCAACTCTTGATTCGCATTGATTATTGAATAATGCTTTCTTCTTCAATAAACTTTACTCCTAAATCTTCAAGCTCCTTTAAAACCGGCTCGTAAAGTTCAGGCATGGTAGGAATGTGCACACCCGGTAAATTTATTTTTCCGTTGGCCAAAAGTTTAGCCGTAATTGCAAGAGGTGTTCCTACGGTGTACGACATAGCAGTATGATTCCGATCTTTCCCCTCATAAATCATCGAAGAAATGATTCTCTTTTTCATTCCGGTATTTTCATATTCGAATTGATGTTGCATTACCAACATATCACGATCATTGTCCTTAAGTACCCACTTCTTTTCAAGAATTTTTTGCAAGAACATGGCAGGAGTAGCTTCTTTCACCTCCATTACATCATCAGAAAAAAGACCTAACCATGATAATTTCTCCATAATCTCAGAATTAGAATCAATCTCTATGAAATTGGCAAGACTTTCTTTCGCGCAGCTACCATTTTCAGGAAGAAAACTTTTCAGAAAATCTTTATTTGACAATTTGTGAGAATCTTTCATCACATAAGAATCATCGGTACAGCCAAGGCGAACCAATATATTCCAAGCCTCTGCATATCCGGGACGCCTCATGGTTCCACGCATAATGGTAGGAATATCCATGATATCATACAATTTGCAATATTGCAAAGAATCGCGATTAGGATATATCTCGAATTCACCGTAACCTTTTATGCTGGTTTTAGTTAACTGATGAAAAAGGTTGTTGTAAGGAACATATTTGTAATGTCCATTTTCTTTATATTGAGCAATTCCTTGTCCGGCAACTACAATATTTCTGGGATTCCATGAAAACTTATAATGCCAGGGATTGTCATCGCAAGCCGGAGAAACCAAACCTCCACAAAATGATTTAAAAGACAATAGTTTTCCGCCTTTTGCTTTAATACGATTGATAACTTGCATGGCCGACATGTGGTCAATTCCCGGATCAACCCCCAATTCGTTCAGAAAACACAAGCCCAGTTCTTTTGCTTGCTCGTGTAAATCCATCATTTCCTGACTTACGTACGATGGTGTTAGCATGTGCTTTTGATATTGTAAACACTCACGAGCCACAATAATATGCATTGAAGCAGGAACCATGCTGATTACAATATCGGCAGCAGAAATTTCCGATGCGCGTTGCTCCAAATCTTTTAAATTGAATCGAAATGCAGATCCGTTAGGGTGATTGCCAACCTTTTGTTGTGCAAGTTCAAGAGACATATCACCAACACTTATTTTCCAATTGTATTTATCTGAGTGTTTTAATAAATACTGTATAAGATCTGTTGATGACAGACCTGCACCAATAATTAGAATATTAGTCATATTTTTTAGTGTCAAATTTTAGATGCGATCAGTTTAAAATTACAACATTGTGATTTTAATTCCCATGAGATTTTACCTTTTTTTATAGATCAATCACATTTAATTTTACTCATTCATTTATCCCGACAAGAGAAAAGTTTGGGTGTTCCCCTTCGGGTCGGCTATCCACTACAAGTCCTCTCTTCGTTGCGGGCTTTTCTTTTCTATCCCTAACACAAAGGCAGTACACCCTGATATTCCCACTCAAAGTGGGATTATCAGTACAAAATACTCAATACCAAAATTCTCTCAATTTCTTTAGTGAGGAATGAGTATATTTGTTCGAGATAAAAAATAGATTTCCAAACACACAAAATAAAATTCCCTTGGCAAAACAGAAAAAAGCTGTAGAAACACCCTTAATGAAACAATATTATCAGATGAAAGAAAAACATCCTGATGCAATATTGTTATTTAGAGTAGGTGATTTTTACGAGACATTTGAGAACGATGCAATTCGTGCATCAGAAATATTGGGAATAACTTTAACCAAAAGAGCTAATGGATCGGCTTCTTACGTTGAGTTGGCAGGATTTCCGCATCATGCAATTGACACTTATTTGCCTAAGTTGGTTCGTGCAGGAATGCGTGTTGCCATTTGTGAGCAATTGGAAGATCCGAAGAAAACCAAGAAGTTGGTTAAGAGGGGTATAATTGAATTGGTAACTCCGGGTGTTTCGTACAATGATAATGTGCTTGAACACAGAGAGAATAACTTTTTAGCTTGTATCCATTTAGAGAAAAAAACTGCCGGAATTGCTTTTCTTGACGCTTCGACAGGAGAATTTTTAACCGCTGAGGGAAATTTTGAATACATAGACAAACTGTTGGGAAATTTTCAACCCAAAGAAGTTCTTTATCAGAAAGGAAAAGAGAAAATATTTCATGAATTGTTTGGCGGAAAGTTCTATAC
>JAOARS010000371.1 GCA_025210415.1 Marinifilum sp.
ATGTTGGGAATTACCCAGGAATTTTCACCACGTTTTTTAAGAAGATATCACAACTTGTTTGCAGAAATTAAGGGAGCAGTTGAGACTTACATTGGAGATGTAAAATCGAAAGATTTCCCTAACGAGAGAGAACAGTATTAAAGTTCAAAGTAAAAAGTTTAAAGTTGACAAGTTAACTATTGACTAGTTACTAATGACTAATAAAATGGCAAGAGAAAGATTAGAAGTATTATATGAGGACAATCACATTATTGCGATTAACAAGCGATGTGGTGATATTGTGCAAGGTGATCAGACCGGAGATGAACCTTTAAGTGAGAAGGTAAAGAAATATATTAAAAGAAAATACGACAAACCAGGAGATGTGTACCTTGGTGTACCTCACAGAATAGACAGGCCTGTAAGTGGCGTTGTAATATTCGCCAAAACCAGTAAAGCCCTTACGCGCTTGAATAAAATGTTTCAGCAAAAAGCCGATCAGATCGATAAGATCTATTGGGCTGTGGTGCAAAATTGTCCGAGAGTGGAAGAGGAGACTTTAACTCACTATTTGTTGAGAAATCAGGAAAAGAACCGTACCAATGCATTCGATAAAGAGAAGAAAGGTGCGAAAGAGGCAATTCTTGAATACAAACTGTTGACTCGCTCTCAGAAATATTTCTTGTTGGAAGTGAAGTTGCATACTGGCCGTCATCACCAAATACGAGCACAACTTTCGAAAGTTGGCATGCCAATTCGTGGCGATTTAAAATATGGAGCTCCTCGTTCTAAAAACGGAGGAGGAATTGGGCTTCATGCCAGGGAAATTGGATTTATGCATCCTGTAAAGCAAGAACCAATCAGAATTAAGGCTCCGGTTCCGCAAGATGATAACTTGTGGAAAGAATTGCAAAAATTAGCAGATTAAAAATATAAAAAAACGGAAGCCATGTGACTTCCGTTTTTTTTATTCATTCAACATTTCTTTATCAAAAAAAAGTGGCAACAATTGCTTGATATTTTCCACAATTCGAATTTTATTTTCTCCACAAAGAATTACCCTAATTGGCTGACTGTACCTGTCTTCGGTTTCCAATAAAACTTGTCGGCACGAACCACAAGGCGGAATCGGAGTTTCCAGGAAACTACCATTTGTTCTTGAAGTAATGGCAATGGCTTTAACCGGAACATCAGGATATTTGGCATTGGCATAAAAAACAGCCACACGTTCTGCACACAAGCCCGATGGATAAGCAGAATTTTCCTGATTATTGCCCTGCACCATTTCACCATTTTCCAATAGCAGTGCTGCACCAACATTAAATTGTGAGTAAGGAGCATAGGAACGATGAGCCGCATCCTTTGCCTTTTCGACCAATAACTGATCTTCTTTTGACAATTCGCTTGCCGAATCGTATTCGTAAACTGTTGTTATGATTTGTGTTTTTTTCATTTCCTTACTTTTTTTATAAAACCGATTTAAAGGATTAAGTATTTTATGCGAATCAAAGGTTGAATTTTTTGCCTGAAAGGCAAATATGTAAAAGCACAGGACAAAGTCCTGTGTATATCGACATAAATGAAACCAAGGGCTGTAAGTCCGCCACATATTCAACAGAATTAATTTTCATCCGGTTTCAAATACAATTCTTTATTAGAACAATTTTCATTTTCTGATTTATTACATATCGGACTTACAGCCCTTGATTTCAGTACATATTGTAACGTAGGGCTTACACCCTACGCTTTTACATGTCGTCCTTACAGGACTTAAGATTTATACTATACTTTAATCCTTGATTCGCATAAATATACAATAGTTTCAATAATATTTACCTGAACATTACCGTTTGCTTAACAACGGAACATCTTGTGAATAAAAATTGATACAGAAATGCCAATGAATAACAGGATTGTTATATTTTTATGCTTGTTTTGAAAATCGGAAACTAAGATATACATAAATTTTCGATTTCTTATTTACCATAGCTATCACTTTAAACGTTTATGAAGAAAATTATCTTATACACATTGCTGATGCTTACTACCTGCTCAGGTGTATTGGCAAAAAACTATACAAGAAAAGAATACATTCAAAAATACAAACACCTTGCAGTTCGCGAAATGGAGCGTACCGGAATTCCTGCCAGCATTACTATGGCACAGGGAATTCTGGAATCGCGAAATGGAAATTCTGATTTGGCACGCAAGGCCAATAATCATTTCGGAATTAAGTGTCACGATTGGGTTGGCCCGAGTATGAAATTTGACGACGATGCCAAAGGTGAATGTTTTAGAAAATACACCAATCCATATGATTCCTATAAAGATCATTCTAAATTTCTGACATCACGATCGCGTTATGCATTTTTGTTTAAGTACCGATCGGATGATTACAAGCGTTGGGCTCATGGCCTGAAGAAGGCGGGTTATGCTACCGACCCAAAATATGCGCACAAGCTGATTAATATTATTGAAGCTGAACAATTGCATAAGTTGGACAGAAAAGGAGCAGGCGATGATTTCTATGTTGAAAAACCGGATGCAACAGAGTTGGCTGATATTGATGGTGATTTAAGTATCGATCCGTTTGGTGCCAGGTTGGAAATGGCCAATGGAATACATTACATCGTAACCAAAAAAGGAGATACATTTTATAGTATTGAAAAGAATTTAAATGTAGAACGCAAAAAGCTGTTACGTTACAACGATCTTCCTAAAAATTACATTTTACAAATTGATCAGCGACTTTACCTTCACAACAAGAGAAATAAAGCTGCCAGGGGTTACAATTTCCACCGTGTAAAAGAGGGAGAAACATTATATGGTATTGCGCAGGAGTATGGCGTGAAACTGAAAAAACTTTGCAGATACAATGGTGTGAAGAAGAATTACAAAGTTGAAGTTGGAGAAAGAATTTGGTTGAGAAAAAAGAAAAGGTAAGATACAACTGGTAAGCCATTGGTATTCCGACTTAAAGTCGGATTACCAATAAAAATGGAGAATAATTACTGGTAACCCGAACTTGGAGTCGGGATACCAGAAAAATCCGGTTCCTAAGAACCGGATTTTTTTGCACCATTATTTTTTTGAATAAACCAGACTCCCACCAATAGTGAGTGCTGCCGATATAATCATGATATTTTTGATGACATATTGGCCTTCGAGAGTTGGAAGTAAAATGTTTCCTCCTTGAAATGTAACATCAGGAAGCATAAACAAGGGCATAAAAGTTCCTGTCATTTGAAGGAATAGTAAAGCTATGGCAATACGTGTACTTCTTTTAAAAAGAAAAAATACACCAATCAATACTTCCCACCATCCAATAATATCAACCCATGTTTCAGCCTCAAATAATGGCATCCAGCTAACTGTTGATTTTACCAATGGAATGGCAGCCGATAAACCAATTGGCTTTAGTATACCAAACCAAATAAATATCACAGCAAATGATATTCGAATTGCCGGAATAGATAATTTTTCCATGTACTTGGCAATTTTTAGATCTAGTTTCTTGATTTCTATCTTCATGATCATCCTAATTTAGTTAACGAAAAGGTCTAAGATTACCATCCTTAGTAATAAAAGACTTGCAAGTCTTAAATGTATATCTTTTTCTAGTTTGAATCTATGTTGGAGAGCAGGTGAGGGGAGGGATGTTCATAAATCAAATGTAAAGAGGTAATTGTTTGGTTAGATTAGTAAGATCTGGCTAGGAAATTAACTGAGAATCCTATAAATTCAACAGTCAAAATAAAACACACAAGTTGTAGTGACTACCTTCAACCAAATAGCACTTCAACTCATCCTAAAACCAATCATATGAATATTTTTACAAGCGGACTAAAACGGATGTTTGTAGTTTTGGCATTAACAGGCCTTATTCTACCTGCCCAATCTGTTTTGGCAAAGAAAAAGACAAAAGAACCTGCAAAAGATTCCTTAATCAATTCAAGTTTAGTTAGTGGATTAAAATTTAGAGGGATAGGTCCTGCTACCACATCTGGGCGAATTTCCGATTTTGCAGTCAATCCGAAGAATCATAGCGAATACTATGTGGCAGTTTCGAGTGGGAATATTTTTAAAACCATAAACAATGGTACTACCTGGCAACCGGTTTTCGATAAGTATGGTTCCTACTCAATTGGAGTAGTTACAATGGATCCTAATAACAGCAATGTAGTTTGGACCGGAACGGGAGAAAACAACCATCAAAGAGCCTTAGGTTATGGCGATGGGGTATACAAAACCCTGGATGGAGGTAAAAGTTGGAAGAACATGGGATTGAAAGAATCGCGCCATATTGGTGGTATAGTTATCGATCCGCGCAATTCCGATATTGTTTTTGTAGCTGCAGAAGGTTCGGCTTGGGGACCGGGAGGTGAACGTGGTTTGTACAAAACAACCAATGGAGGTAAAAGCTGGAAAAAAGTACTAAACATTAGCGAACACACCGGAGTGAACAATGTAATCATCGATCCGGTTGATCCTGATGTGATGTATGCTACCTCGGAACAGCGCCGTCGTCATGTACATGCAAAAATTAATGGTGGGCCCGAATCGGCAATTTACAAATCGACCGATGGAGGCGAGAACTGGAGAAAATTAAAATCGGGATTGCCTTCGGGTGATATCGGTGGGATGGGTATTGCTGTTTCTCCTGTAAATCACAATTATGTATTTGCGATTATTGAAGCTGCAAACGGCAGTGGTTTCTATCGTTCAACCGATCGTGGAGAGTCATGGTCTAAAATGAGCGATCATGCCAGTAGCGGACAGTACTACAACGAAATTTTCTGTGATCCTGTTGATGTAGATAAAGTTTATTCGGTTGAAACATTTACCCACTATACCGAAGATGGAGGGAAAACCTGGAAGCGATTAGGACGTAAAAATCGCCACGTAGATGATCATGCACTTTGGATAGATCCGAATGATACCAATCATTTTATTATTGGTGGCGACGGAGGTATCTACGAAAGTTTCGATGCAGGTGCTACTTACGTGTTTAAATCAAATTTATCGGTTACACAATTCTATAGAGTTCAGGTCGACAATGCCAAGCCATTCTATAATGTTTATGGCGGAACCCAAGACAACAATACGCTTGGGGGGCCATCGCAAAATATCAGTAGCAAAGGTGTAACCAACGATGATTGGGAGCCAATTTTGGGTGGTGATGGATTCTGGGCACAAATCGATCCTACAGATCCAAACATTGTTTACTGCGAATATCAGTATGGAAATTCATATCGATACGATAAAAAGAGTGGTGAGAAAATAAATATCAAGCCTCGCGAGAGAAAAGGAGAGTTGGCTTACAAGTGGAACTGGAATGCACCAATGATTTTATCGGCGCACAAGCATACCCGTTTATATGTTGCTGCAAACAAAGTGTTCCGAAGCGATGATCGTGGAAATTCCTGGGAAGTAATCAGTGATGATTTAAGCACGGGAAAAGATCGCGATTCGTTTAAGGTAATGGGCAAATATTGGAGTGCCGATGCTGTGAAGAAGCATGTTTCAACCTCACAATTTGGAACCATAGTTTCTATGGCCGAATCTCCAAAAAATGAGAATTTGCTATTTGTTGG
Source organism: Marinifilum sp. (assembly GCA_025210415.1). Classification (GTDB taxonomy): domain Bacteria; phylum Bacteroidota; class Bacteroidia; order Bacteroidales; family Marinifilaceae; genus Marinifilum. The sequence continues at coordinate 5,574 of JAOARS010000371.1, forward strand.
AACCGACGATGGATTGATACAGGTAAGCGAACAAGCTGGCAATTCATGGACAAAATATTCATCTTTCCCAGGCATTCCGCAATACACTTATGTGAGCGATTTGCTACCATCTAAACACGACGAAAATGTGGTTTATGCTTCTTTTGATAACAGAAAGAGAGATGATTTTAAGCCATACATTTTAAAGAGTACCGATAAAGGAAAAACATGGATCAATATTGCGGGCAATCTTCCTAAAAATGGAACCGTTCATACCATCGAGCAAGATTTCGAAGATCCTAACCTGTTGTTTGTGGGAACCGAATTTGGAATTTTCTTTACCCGAAACAATGGAAAGAACTGGGTACAACTAAAAGCCGGAATTCCGACCATTGCCATTCGCGATTTAACCATTCAGCAGCACGAATGCGATTTGGTAGCAGCTAGTTTCGGACGCGGATTTTTCATTTTAGATGATTACTCACCATTAAGATCAGTTAATTTGGAATTGATTGACAAAAAAGCAGAACTGTTTCCGGTAAAAGATGCTTTAATGTACATTCAAAAAGGAGGAAAGGGAAGCATGGGACATACCTATTTTACTGCTCCTAATCCTGAATTTGGTGCAACATTTACTTATTATTTGAAAGAAGTGCCAAAAACAACAAAACAAATCCGTAAAGAAAAAGAGAAGAAACTTTCGAAAAACAACCAGTATATTCCTCAACCAAGCTGGAAAGAACTCGAAGATGAAAAGAAAGAAATAGCTCCTTATTTGATTTTTACAGTAAAAGATATGAATGGAGAAGAAATTCGTAAGATTACCACTGCTGCGAAAAAAGGAATCAATCGCATCAACTGGGATTTGAGATTTCCATCGGTTCAACCCATAAAAAATACAAAGTTTAACCCCACCGATAAACCTCGCTCGGGAATGTTTGCAATGCCAGGCAATTATCAGGTTGAGATGGGAATTGTATCGAAAGGAGCATACAAAATGCTAGTAGAAGCAGTAGCATTTAAAGCTGTTCCCTTAAACAACACAACACTGCCTGCCCAAAACAGGAAAGAATTGGTTGCGTTCCAACAGAAAGTGGCGAGAATGTCGAAAGCTGTACAAGGAAGTATGCAAGTTATTGAGTCGTACAAAGGCAAAATGGCTGCCATAAAAATGGCTTTGGTACAAACACCAGGAGTAGCTGCCAATGTATCAGAAAAAGTACAGGACTTATCTGCAGAATTAAAAGAAATTGACTTCTTGTTTGAAGGAGTTTCGGCAAGAGCAAGTTGGGAAGAAATTCCTCCGGCTCAAGTTCCAATATCAAAACGAATTAACAATATTGTTGGCACACATTGGGCAAGTACATCGGGAGTTACGCAAACTCAAAAAGATCAGTTTGAAATTCTGAAAGAAGAATTTCCGGTAGCACTAAAGCGATTGCAACAATTGGCTAAGGATATGAAATGGGTGGAAAATGAGCTGGAAAAACAAGGAGTACCGTGGACTCCGGGTAGAATTCCAAGTTACAAAGTTGAATAAATTTTAAACCACGAATAACACAGATTTCACAAATTGAAAAAAGGGATAAGTTTATGATGGCTTATCCCTTTTTATTTTGTCAATAAATTCAACTCTTGTTCGGAACAACTGGTTAATGCTGTGCCTAATACACAAGGGTTTATTACTGTACTTTTCTACTAAAATTTCGCCTTTCTGAGGCTTATGTCGCTTTACTTACGAATTTCCTCAGTTAAATTTGTCGTTTTTTACTATTAACCTGATTTCGATTAAAAATATTGTCACAGTTTGCACTGATTTTGAGTAGAAATTTTCTCAAATTTTCGAAGGAATATCGGGATATTTCGAGGGAATTTGAGGAAATTTATGCCAAAAGC
>JAOARS010000372.1 GCA_025210415.1 Marinifilum sp.
AGATTGTATACACGCACAATTTTTCCATTCTTTTTGATATCGATATAAATTGCATTGCACCAATTGTCTTTTTCAAAATTAATTTCGGCTTTTCGAACAATAGGATATTTTGAGAAAATTGCAACTCCATTGGCTTTTTTGCCAATAAACAAATATTTGCAACCAGTAGCTTTTTTTAAGTTGTACAAGCTAAGCAGGCCTTTTCGTGTAGTATGAAATTCCTGAAAACAATAAACATCAGCCTGATTTTGTTTTAAAAGCTCAAGCATTTTATTTGGTGTGTTTTTGTTTTTACTCCATTCGTATTTGTCAAAAGCTCTTACATTGTAGGTCATTAATTTAATAGACTCAGTTTTGTTCGCTTCTGTATTAGATCTGTTGATTTGAATAAAATCCTGAAGATGGCCATATCCAAGCAATATCACAACCAGAGGAATTAAGAAGCTCCATCGTCTTCTTAGCATCCAGTATATTGTGAAAATGACATTGGCAAATAGAAGATACGGATAAGCCAACCCCCAAAAGGCGGGCAGCCAAAATTCTTCGGGGCTAATGTGCGGAGCAATATAAGCAATGAGTAATGAGCCCGAAAAAATCAGGCTAAATGCAACCAGAGCTTTATGGAGGAAATTTTTCAATTCGGCTTACTTTTGATTGCTTGATTTAAATAGAATTTCTTTTTCTTCTTTGGTTAAACTATCATATCCCGATTTGGCAATTTTATCTAAGATACGATTCAGTTCTTCCTGATTTACTTTCTTAGACTTATTGTATTCTTCATCGCTCATGTTGCGAGTGTTTTTATAGCTTACTTTCATTTTCTTTTTTCTTCGGAATAAATTGAAAAAAGAATCCATAAGAGAATTAAAACCGCCGGATATATCTTTGCCTTTACGCAATTGTGAAATAAACAACCATCCGTAAAAAGCACCACCTAAGTGAGCAATGTGTCCACCAATATTTACACTTTCCGATAGGTAAAGCAAATCCATGGCAATAAAGAACAATGCAATAAATTTAATTTTTACAGGGCCTATAAAAATTAAATGGATGATATGGTTGGGAGCATATGCTACAACTGCAAATACAACAGCCATAACCGATGCCGAAGCTCCAAGCGCGTAGGCAATTAATTTGGCATCTTGTAGTGCAGGGAAAATATTATACGAGAAAATATAAATTGCTGCACCTGTTAATCCACCAATCAGATAAACACTTAATAATTTTTTCTGATCGAGATAAGTTAAGAAAATCCTGCCAAACCAAAACAACCATAGCATGTTCATCAAAATATGCATGAATTCGGTATGCAAAAACATATATGTAAATACCGACCAGGGTTGTCTGATTAAAGTTTCAGGATATGCAGGAACCATTAATTGTCTTACAATAATATCATCGATATTGGAACCTAAAAGCATGCCAATAATTTGCAGAACTTTTATCACAAGAAATAACCCCAGGTTGACGTAAATCAATTTGGTAAGATTACTACCTTCCTTAAAGGAATTCTTAATACCATCCCAAATGTTTTGGTTGGAATAGCTCTGATATGGATTGTTAAAGTTCATGCTCATAATCAAACTTTCATTATCGATATAAACTTTCTTGCTTAATTATTATTGTATGCAATTTAATAAAAGCGTTTCGAATTTTTTTGCCAATATTTAATTAGAATGAAGCCAAATATCATACCTCCCAAATGTGCGAAGTGAGCGACATTATCGCCAGCTGAATTTTGAACGCCAAGAAACAATTCCAATACACCATACCCAATTACAAAATATTTAGCTTTAATCGGAATAGGAGGGAAAATTAGCATTAGCTCGGTATTTGGGAAAAGCATACCAAATGCGAGCAAAATACCAAAAACAGCTCCTGATGCACCAACTGTTGGCACATTAATGCTTCCTTCTAACATTCGATTTGCAAGAGTTATTGCTTGGTTGGTAGCACTTGCATCATTAGGAAATTCTGCCCACTTGTTAATAAAATCGTGTACCCAAGGTTGAACCGGGCCAACATGTTCACGCACAAATTGAGCAAGTAAATCTGGCGAAGGTGTATTAACGAATGCATCCAATGCATTTTTCATCGAAATGTAATCGAACCAATTTACTAAAGTGTGAATTAATGCAGCACCAATACCAGTAATTAAGTAATACATTAAAAACCTTTTTGGGCCCCAAACACTTTCCAATACACGCCCGAACATAAATAGAGCAAACATGTTAAAAAATAAGTGACCAATTCCACCATGCATAAACATGTGAGTAATGAATTGGTGAGGCCTAAAAAACTCTGACTTGAAGAAATGCAATGCCAACAGGCGATCAAGATCAAACCCAAATTTACTTCCAAAAACAGACGTTCCCAGAAGCATGATTACATTAATAATAATAAGGTTTTTAACCACTGGAGGTAAATTCAACAGTGGAGGTCTGTATTGCGTCATTCGATAAGTGTTTTAATTTGTATGAAGTCTAACAATAGTCAGACCATTTTAAATTTACAGGCTTCGACTCATAATTGCAAGACAGTTTGTCAGGCTAAAAGTCTTGTTTGTAGAATTTTTGCTTTTATTTAAAGCGATTTTCCAACTCTTGTGTTTCCAAAACTGAAATTACAGGCTTCCCATCTGGCGTAAAGTTTGGAACATTGCAAGCAAAAAGCTGATCGATAATCGAACTCATTTCTTCGTTGGTAAGCGATTTTCCGTAGTTTACCGCAGATGCTTTTGCAAGAGATTTTGCCAAATTCTCACGCACTTTCAGTTTTACGTCAAGCTGATTTGTTTTGTAGTTCGCCAATAGGTTCTCCAGCAACTCTTTTGGATCACAATTCTGAATATCAGCAGGAGTTCCGTTTATTACAAAAGTTTTCTTCCCAAATTCTCTGATGTCAAAGCCCAATGCTTTAACATCTTCCAAAATTACTTGCAAAAGAGTATAATCCGAAGCATTCAGCTCAATAGTTTGTGGAAACAAGGTTTGCTGTGCAATTCCCTGGTGATTATCGAGTGAATTCATAAACTTTTCGAACAAAATTCGTTCATGTGCTTTTCGCTGATCGATAATCATTAACCCGGAGCGAATTGGTGTTAGAATGTATTTGTTCTTCAGTTGGAAAAAATTCTTTGTTTTTTGTGGCTGATCTGCTGCCTGAAGTTTTGCTTGCTGAGGAGTTGGCATCTCAGGAGCCTGAAAATAATCAGGAATATTTTCCCTGTCGATTACTGGTTGTTTCTCAACAGTTTCTTCTTCCGGAGTTGATTTGTCCTCATATAATTTTTCCCAATCATCAGGAACTTGTTTTTTAGGAGCTCTGCTTGTACTTGGTTCAGGTGTTTTGGCTTTAAATTCCTGAAAAAAAGGATTTGACTCAATAGAATTAGCCGATTGTTCGAAAGGGTTGTAATTCTTTTCTGCATCGAAAGGATTGAAGTTTGATTCTGCATCAAATGGATTAAACTCAGGATTTACTTTAATCATTGGAGCTTCAACCTCGGTGTTTTCGTCTGCAACAGGAATTTCCAAACTGGTATCTTCATCAAAATC
>JAOARS010000373.1 GCA_025210415.1 Marinifilum sp.
CTTATATACTAAAAAACCGACAAATTTAACTGAGGCAATTCGTAAGTAAAGCAGCATAAGCCTCAGAGAGACGAAATTTTGGTAGAAAAACAGTAAATAACCCCTCTTAGGTACGGCATTAATAATTGTTCTAAAAAAGAATTCAACGCTTGATTCGCATAGTATTATAGCTTAAAAGCTCTCAATTTTAACTTAAGGCACTTTAAACTTTAAGTACTTTTAACTCCTGATTCGCATATTATAATTAATTGTTAAGCTTTTGCAGCTCTTTTTCTATCATGCTCCGATAGTAAGATTTTACGAAGACGAATGCTGTTTGGAGTAACCTCAACATACTCGTCACCTTGGATATATTCCAATGCTTCTTCCAATGTAAAGATAACAGGAGGAGCCAATCTAATTTTGTCATCAGTACCAGAAGTACGCATGTTAGTTAGCTTCTTAGTTTTAGTTACATTAATATCTAAATCGCCGGCACGAGTATTTTCTCCAACAACTTGGCCTTTGTAAATTTCCGTTTGCGGTGCTACGAAGAAACGACCACGATCTTGTAATTTACCTAAAGCATAGGCGAAAGTGGTACCGGTTTCCATCGCAATTAAAGAACCATTAATACGCCCGGGAATTTCACCTTTGTGTGGTTGGTATTCGTGGAAACGATGCGACATCACAGCCTCTCCTGCAGTAGCAGTAAGAATCTGGTTTCTTAAACCAATAATTCCTCGCGATGGAATGTGGAATTCAAGGTGAATACGATCAGCCTTACGTTCCATAGTTAACATTTCACCCTTACGCTGAGTAATTAACTCAATTGCTTTTCCTGAAACATCTTCAGGAAGATCAATATATAGAATCTCAATTGGTTCACATTTCTCGCCAGCAATATCTTTAATAATTACCTGTGGTTGCCCTACCTGAAGTTCGTATCCTTCGCGACGCATGGTTTCAATCAATACCGACAAGTGAAGAACACCACGGCCAAATACATTATAAGAATCAGCTGAATCGGTTGGAACAACACGTAGTGCAAGATTCTTTTCCAACTCTAACTCTAAACGATCTATTAAGTGACGAGAAGTAACATACTTGCCATCTTGTCCATAAAAAGGAGAATTGTTAATGGTAAATAACATACTCATAGTTGGCTCGTCAATCGCAATCGGATCCAATGGTTCAGGATTCTCAATGTCACAAATTGAATCACCAATATCAAAACCATCAATACCAACTAAAGCACAAAGTTCACCAGATTCTACGCTAGAAACCCTTTCTTTTCCTAAACCGGTAAATACATGCAGTTCTTTAATTCTTGATTTTTTAATGCTACCATCACGCTTGGCAAGGCTAACATCCATCCCTTCTCTTAATTCACCTCGGTGAACTCTACCAACGGCAATTCTGCCTACGTAATTAGAGAAATCTAAAGATGTGATCAGCATCTGTGGAGTTCCTTCCAAAACTTTTGGTTCAGGAATGTATTCAATAATTGCATCAAGAATTGCAGTAATGTCATTCGTTGGCGTTTTCCAATCTTTCGACATCCAACCTTCTTTTGCAGAACCATATATAGTTGGGAAATCCAACTGTTCTTCAGTTGCTTCAAGATTGAACATCAATTCGAATACTTGCTCCTGTACTTCTTCCGGACGACAATTGGGTTTGTCCACTTTATTAACTACAACAACAGGCTTCAATCCCAATGCAAGAGCTTTTGATAATACAAAACGAGTTTGGGGCATTGTACCTTCAAAGGCATCAACCAATAACAGAACACCATCTGCCATATTTAATACACGTTCAACCTCACCACCAAAGTCGGAGTGACCAGGAGTATCAATAATGTTGATTTTTACATCTTTGTATTCAAGAGATACGTTTTTCGACAAAATGGTAATGCCTCTCTCTCTTTCCAGATCGTTGTTGTCGAGAATAAGATCTCCCGGATTTTCATTCTTTCTAAAAATGTTACTGTGCATGATCATTTTATCAACCAAGGTGGTTTTTCCGTGGTCAACATGAGCGATAATTGCAATGTTTCTTAGTTTCTTCATCTCGTATCTTCTTTATGACAGTAAGTCTTCTAAGTCAATCAATTTAATATATAAGGCTCTTAAAGCCATTCCTTGTAAGAGTCAATATTCAACACACAATATTTATGAAATAATTGTGACAGAATAAATTGCATCTATTTAAATGCGGCTGCAAAAGTACAGTTTATTTTTCTGATATGAACCTTTCCGTTGAATTATTTTAGCGGAGTATAAATCTTAAACAGTTCCTTAATTTATTCCGACCAATATCAAAAAATTGGGTGTTCCCCTCCGGGTCGGGCTATACACTACAAGTCCTCGCTACGCTGTGGGCTTTTCGTTCCTATCCCTAACACAAAGGCAGTACCTCCTTGATATTCCCACTCAAAATGGGATGATCAGTACAAAAAGATCAACACCAAATATTGATAATCTCACTTAAATTGAGAATATCAAAATGGAGTTTTTAAATACAATAAAATGCGAATTGCCCTGATGCAATAATGATTGAAATGATATTTTTCTAATTTAGAATGAGAATAAGCTTTATGGTAATTGTTGCTTTTAACCTGATGGATTGACTGTATTTTTTAATGAACAATAGCGATCGCTATTTTATGCAATGAATACCCTTGTGTTAAGTTTTTATTAACTATGTTTTTGGGTGTTTTTTTGTTTATGCAGATCAAAAGAAAAATACTATCTTCGCCTCCAAATTTAAAGCTGTTATTATTTAGCTATAGCATTCTTAATAAGCTACCTAAAGGATTTGATTTATTTTGTTTCCCAAAAAACTAAAGTCGAGCCTGACGGTGTTACCTAAGAAGCATATCAATGAAGTCGAATATCAAACAGTTTTACACCAACCATTTTATAAAAGTCCTTTCGTCCGTGAAAGTGATATGGGTTTGTAGTTCCTATACTACAACTATTACTAATCAAACAATTCGTTTTATGAAAAATCTATTATTAGGAGTAAGACATTTTCTTGCTGTTTTAGTATTAACACTTTCCTCGATGTATGCATTTGGACAAGGTGCAACAACATCTGAGATTAATGGTAGGGTTTTAACTGAGAAAGGAGAAAGCTTGCCAGGAGCAACAATAGTTGTTGTTCATACCCCAACAGGTACTCAAGCTGGAACTACTGCTGATGCCAAAGGGTATTTTAGGCTTCCAAACCTGAATGTAGGTGGACCTTATGATGTTTCAATTTCTTTTATAGGTTATCAGCCTTATAAGAGAAATGATGTAACTTTATCTTTAGGGCAGACATATAAAATTAATGCTAAATTGAAAGATGAGAATCAGAAAATTGATGAGGTAGTGGTTGTTGCAAAAATGGTAGGAGACTACCAGGTTTTTGATGGTAACAGAACAGGATCGGAAACTGTAGTTAGCAGAGAAGATATTGACGAATTGCCTTCTGTGTCAGGAAATTTAAATGATTTCTTGAGATTAACGCCACAAGCAAGTGCAAATGATGGTGGAATGACAATTGCCGGAATGAACAATAGATTCAACTCTTTGATGATTGACGGTACGGTAAACAATGATGTGTTTGGATTATCGGGTAGTGGTATGAATGGTGGCCAGGCAGGTGTTTCCCCTATTAGTATTGAAGCAATTGAGCAGCTTCAGGTTGTAATTGCTCCATTTGATGTTCGTCAGGGTGGTTTTGCTGGTGGTGGAATCAACGCTGTAACCAAGAGTGGTACCAACCAATTTAAAGGAATGGTTTACCACAAATTTAGAAATGAAAAATTGGCTGGAAAGACACCAACTTATCATTTTGATGGCGAACGTACTCGTTTAGATGAGTTTACTGCAAAAACAACAGGTTTCACTTTAGGTGGCCCGATTATTAAGAATAAATTATTCTTTTTTGTGAATGGAGAGAAAAGAAAGGATGAAACGCCTAAACCCTTTGAATTTTCTAAATACAAGGGAGACTCTGACCAAGCTGCAATTAAGAGTGTTCAAGATAAACTAGCGGAGTACGGATATAATTCCGGAGGATATCTTAATAATGTAAATAAACTTGAAGGTGAGAAATTTTTAGTGAAATTGAACTGGAACATTAATGCAAATCATAGATTAATGTTGCGTCACCAATACACTAAAGGTGAAAAATTCAGTCCTTCTAGTTCAAGTTCAAGATCAATTAATTTTTATAATAATGGTATTTTCTTTCCTTCTACAACACATGCTTCAGCTATTGAGTTAAAGAGTCGTTTCGGACAAAAATATTCAAACAGTTTAAAAATTGGTTACACTACAGTTCATGATGATAGAGATCCTCTTGGACAAGCTTTTCCAACTATTGAAATTGAGGATGGTGATGGTGAAATTAATGCCGGTAGTGAAGCTTATTCTACAGGTAATGAGTTAAAACAGAGTGTTTTGACGATTACAGATAATTTCCAGATTTATAAAGGAGCTCATACTATTACTTTGGGTACACACAATGAGTTCTATGATATCTATAATTTGTTTATGAGACAGGCTTATGGACAATATTCTTTTAGATCAGTTTCGGATTTCTTGAGTGGAACACCAGATTCCTACAGTTTAGGATATTCTTTGGTTGATGATGTTCGTGGAGATGGTTCGGCAGCAGCTGCAGACTTTAAATTTTATCAATTAGGTTTCTATGCTCAAGATGAGTGGCAAGTAAATGATAATTTCAAATTAACTGCTGGTATTCGTATTGATATTCCAGTATTTAATGATGATCCATTGGCAGCATCAGGATTTAATTCAACAACTGTTCCTGCACTGGAAGAGTACTATGATCTTAAGGGGGCAAGAGCAGGTAAAATGCCATCTACTCAAGTAATGTGGTCTCCACGTATTGGTTTTAACTGGGATGTAAACGGTAAAGGTGAAACTCAGGTACGCGGTGGAGCCGGTATCTTTACTTCTAGAATTCCATTTGTATGGCCTGCAGGATCCTATACAAATAATGGAATGATGCAAGGTGGTTATTCTTTAGATGCTGAGGATGATGGACCGATAACTTTTGTACCTGAATGGAATAAGCAACCAAAGCCAAGTGTTGGTTCAGCAGGAAGAAGTCAAATTGATATTTACGCTAAGGATTTCAAATTCCCACAAGTGTTTAGAGCAAATCTTGGTGTTGATCAAAAGCTACCTTGGGGTATGGTTGGTACATTTGAAGTGTTGTATACGAAGATTCTTAATAATGCACTTTGGAAAGATGTGAATCTGAAACCTTCTAATGGCAACCTTACAGGAACACCAGATAACAGACCAACATACACTCTTTCTAAATACGGCGGAGGTATCGATGGAGATTATGGACAAATCATGTTAGGTGATAATACAAGTAAAGGTTATACTTTGAACTTTACTGCTCAGTTACGTAAAGATTTTGATTTTGGTTTAGGAGCTAATATTGCTTATAATTATGGTACAGCAAAATCTATATTTGATGGAACCAGCTCTCAAAATTCTTCACAATGGAATTATCTAGTTTCTTGCCCTACTCCACGTAACGAAGCAGAATTAGGCTACTCTGGTTTTGACCAAGGGCATAGAATTGTTGGGTCTTTAACTTATTCTAAAGAGTATTTGAAGCATTTAAAAACAAGTATTGGTTTATTCTATAAAGGGCAGTCAGGAAAGCGTTTCTCTTATATTTATAACAACTATAAAGGAAGGCTTACTAATGAAGCTTACTGGGGACCATCTTTAATTTATGTTCCTGAAGATGCAAATGGAATTGTTTTAGGTGATCGTGATGGGGCTTACGACCGTAATTCTGCCGAATTTAAAACAATGTGGGCAGAGTTAGAGGCATATATTGAGCAAGATGATTATCTGAGTGAGCGTAAAGGAAAGTATGCAGAGAGAAATGGTTCAAGATTACCTTGGGAGAATATTTTTGATTTGAAGATTACTCAAGATTTATTTATTAATGTTGCTGATAAAAAACAGACCTTACAATTAGGTATAGATATTTTTAATGTAGGTAACATGCTTAATAAAGATTGGGGTAGAATGTATACTACGTCTCATAGTAATATTGAATTGATTAAATTCGAGAAAATGGATGCTGATGGTACAACTCCAATTATGTCATTTAGAAGACCAACAAAAGATGAGCCATGGGATATAGATGATTCAGGTTTGAATAGTTCAAGATGGCAGGCACAAGTAACTTTGCGTTATATCTTCTAGTAATTTCGTAATAATTAGATACTTTAATCCCGAACCGATCCCTATGGTTCGGGATTTTTTTAGCGTGTCGTGATCGGAAAGACTATTTATTGATCTCTCTGACCATCCATCCGATTAATATCAACAAGCCACTAATAATCAGTTAATTGCCATATGGATTTTGTATATATAAATATATCTTTGTGGGAATTTCGTACATCAACACTTTTATTCCTAAATAAATTGTCATAAAAAGTTGTAAGTTTTCGCAGTTATGTGGCCATTAATCCAATTATTAATGTCGTGCCTATTAAAAGTTGTTGTTTCTTCAATCTTCAACTAATACCAATTTTATTTTAGAATGAGCGTTAAATTGTTTTGAATATTTTGAGTTTAGACAAGTTAAAAAATTAAGGCATAGCAGAGTTACGGCGCAATTTTTTAATGAAGTGTAAACTTAAAATAGCAGAAGAATAATGCTCATTTCAATGTATTATTGGTATTACAATTCTTTTCTTAATCGGGCAACCGGAATGTTTAGTTGCTCGCGATACTTGGCCACAGTTCTGCGTGCAATTTTGTATGATTTCTCCTTTAAAATTGCCGCCAGCTTATCGTCGGTTAATGGTTTTTTCTTGTCCTCATTGTCTACACACTCCTGAAGAATTTTCTTAATCTCGCGTGTTGATACTTCCTCGCCGGTATCGGTTTGTAATCCTTCCGAGAAGAAATATTTTAATGAGAAAATACCAAAATGTGTTTGAATGTATTTCGAGTTTGATACACGGGAAATGGTTGAAATGTCTAATCCTGTAATATCAGCAATATCTTTCAGAATCATTGGTTTCAACTTCTTCTCGTCTCCTTCCATGAAATATGCACGCTGAAACTCAATAATGGCATTCATTGTAACCATTAAAGTATTTTGACGCTGTTTAATTGCATCGATAAACCATTTTGCAGAATCGAGTTTTTGCTTCACAAACATGATGGCATCTTTCTGCTCTTTGGTCTGATTTTTCTTATTGCCGGCATAATCCTGCATCATTTCAGAATAGGTACGACTAACATGCAATTCAGGAACATTTCGTGCATTCAAACTTAATCGCAAATCTCCATCTTCTTCTTCCAATATAAAATCGGGAATAATGGTTGGCGATGCTTTTATCATTGGATTGTTAAAAGCACTTCCTGGTTTTGGATTCAATTTAAGAATTTCATCAATTGCGCATTTAAAATCTTCATCATCAGCACCAACGCGTTTCTGAATTTTATCGTAATGCTTTTTGGTAAATTCCTCGAAATGTTTTTTCAGAATTAAATGTGCCAATTTAATATCGGGGTTGTGTTTTCCTTTTCGGGATATTTGCAGCAGTAAACATTCTTGCAAGTCGCGTGCTCCAACACCTGCCGGGTCGAAATCCTGAATCACTCTAAGCAGCTCTACCAATTCTTCAAATGAAGTTTCAATTCCGGTCGAAAAAGCCAAATCATCAACAATATTGTCGATATCTCTTCTCAGGTAACCATCTTCGTCGATATTACCAATTAAATATTCGGTTAAAGCAGCTTTTTCGGGTTCCAATATTCTCAATCCCAGCTGAGAAATCAACACTTCATGAAAAGTTGTTCCCCCGGAAAAGGGAATTTCCTCATGTTTATCGTCTTTTGAGTAATTTTGTGCAGACAACTTATAGGAAGGAATATCTTCATCATTCATGTAATCCTCTAAAGTAAATTCTTCTTTATCGTTATCGCGTTCATTTGTATCTTCTGATTGTGCAGAATCCTGGAATTCTTCTTCTTTTCCTCCTTCTTCGAGAACCGGATTTTCCTCCAATTCCTTCTTAATTCTTTCCTCAAGCTGCAAAGTTGGAAGCTCCAACAATTTTATCACCTGTATTTGCTGAGGTGATAATTTTTGAAGTAATTTTTGCTGTAAACTTTGCTTTAACATATTACAATGTGTTCTGGTTTAGTTGAAGCAAGGTACATAATCTGCGCTGAACTTACAAATATCAAGCCAAAACGAAAAAGTTAAAAAAGATTAAAGGAAATGGCAATCAGCATTCAACTAACAGTTATCAGCTTTTAATGTTGTGAATTTAGGGGTACGACTTGAGTTCTGGGTACAAATTAGGTACAAGTCAATTTTGTTATATCATATATATAGGAATACTTTTTTCGTCGCAGGCAACCAAAACTCTTTTCTCAACTATCTTGTTGCGACAATTTTAATTCTTACATTTTTTTCCCAGCCCTTCGTTCGCTCCTCTAATACCAATTTTATTTTGGAATGAGCGTTAAATTGTTTTGAATATTTTGAGTTTAGACAAGTTAAAAAATTAAGGCATAGCAGAGTTATGGCGCAGTTTTTTAATGAAGTGTAAACTTAAAATAGCAGAAGAATAATGCTCATTTCAATGTAATATTGGTATAAC
>JAOARS010000374.1 GCA_025210415.1 Marinifilum sp.
CGGATATATTTTTCAAAACCTTCATCCGTATATTTTTTTAACCAACGTCTTAGTGTCGAATAGCCAATGCATAAATGAAGTGCCAGGTCTTCCTGTTTTTGGAAGTTTCCTTCTTTAAAAAGAATCAGTGCTTTTATTCTTAGTTTGGTTCGCAAGTCTTTTGTTTTTCGGTAAGCGCAACACAGCTCACTTTCTGTTTCCCTTATCTGTATTCTCGATGTATATGACATGGGGTAAAGATAATAATTATAACGCTCATAACACAGTTAATTTGGTATAACCTAGACTACTATAAACTCAAAATCCCCGTTAGGAACTTTCCTTTCGGGGATTTTTTTGTTGCTATTTTTAGTAACAGTTCTTTCCCATAGTTATTGTTCTTACCATTTTTTTACAGAATAGCACAGATCACATGTGGACTTATTTTGATGACATTTCCTGATTACTTTCTACTTGTTCTTCTTTTATCTCTCTCAGTTTTCGGAAATATCCTAACGAATACTTCTCCAATCATTCTTTGCGTTGTGCCAGGATTACCCGATAAGTTTTTTTTGTTTGTGATTTTATTTTGGAATTATGATTGGATATGAAAATGTTTAAAGCTATTTGTGGTTTTTAACAAGGACATACAATTTATTAAATACAATTGAGAATTGCAAGACAATATTTTTAACACCATTAAATATTACAATCGAAAAAATATATAAAATCCTGTTATTCTGCCTGTTGTATTTCAAATTTCAGCACATGTATACAATATATGTTTTTTAACATGTTTTTTGAAGGTTACCTTTTGACATAAATTGGAATAAAGGAGTGGGAGTATTACTTAAAGAATTAAAAATAAGTAATTAAACCCAACTGTGATTTAAATGCGATTTGAAGTATTCACATATCAATACAAAGTAAAAGCGGAAGTAGTAACCAAAGTCAGGGGAATTGGTTTTTCTTGAAAAAGTTTGAGCAGTTGACTTTGTATGTAATTGATTTGAAGAAGAATGAAAATGTAAAAGACTTGAAAAGCCTGGAGGAGAAAGAATCGGATTGTTGGGATTCGATTTAAATGATTTAATACTGAGTGATTTGGGGTAGGGAAACTTCAGGTAATGGTGGAGGCGTCATTTTTATCATTATCAAATGAAATAAACTGTGAAAACCACATGGTTTAACATTACAGTATGCTGGAAAATTAACCCTATAAAAAATCATAAATGAAAATTAAAATGAAATTAACCCTACTAAGAGAATGGATGATTTTTTTAATGATCATCATTCCATTTGTTTCCTTTGGAAAAATTGATGAAACCAAAGAAGTTTTTAAAACACAAAATGTGTTGTTACCATCGCCAACTGCTGCTGCATTTGCCAAGTATGGTGAAGTACCAATAGGCATGTTTACCGGAACAGTGCAATTGAATGTTCCAATCTATCAGTTGACCAGTGGGAGTTTGAAAGTACCTGTAGAACTACTCTATTCATCAAATGGTATTAAAGTTGATCAGGTGGCATCCAATGTTGGACTTGGTTGGAGCTTGAATGCCGGAGGAGTCATTACCAGAACGGTTAGGGGAAAACCGGATGAAATCTATCCATTGAATATTCCTCAGAATTTAGGTGATGAGAATGAAAATTCCTATGAGTTTATTTATTTGGCTAACGAATTTGGGAAAAATACTCAGCCTGATATATTCAGTTTCAATTTTTCAGGATATTCAGGACAATTCATCATTGATGAAAATCGAAAAGTGTATGGAATTCCCCATCAGAGTTTAAAAATTGAACCGGATATTTTTGTTAGTTCTGAAGTTGAAGGTAAAATCATAATTACTACACCGGATGGTGTGAAATATACATTTGGAGGAACTAATGCCACGGAGCAAACTAAAAATACCGATTCTGGTTTAGAATGCAGTACCAACTCACTAGACAGTGAAGAAATTACAACTGCATGGTATTTAAGCAGAATTGATCATCCTGATGGCAGTTACATAAATTTTACATACACCGGAATATATTATTCATATGACACCAGTGTATCACAAACGGTGAGGAGAAGACAAAAATTGCTTGGAATTCCTTTTGGATGTGATAGGAAGTTTCTGATAGACAACGTCTATGAATGCATTAATACCGCAACAATTTGGGGATGTGAACTATCAGAAATCAGAACCAGTTCCGGGGAATGGATGAAAGTAAAATATGATTCACGCCAGGATTTGCCCGGATGTCATCGGATAGATGAAATAATCATTTACAAGCCTGATGACAGCAAAGTAAAATCCTGCAAGTTGAATTATTTATTTTCTACCAATAATGGTGGACTTAATAAACTTCATTATGGTGATTTGGGTAGCCCCAGTGCTGTACAATACTTGAAAAGAAGAATGTTTTTGGAAGATGTAATTGAACAAGATGCCAATGGTAAAGTGATTAGAAAACATAATATGAAATACAAACAACCAAATGATCTGCCAGCAAGACTTTCTTTTGAACAAGATCATTGGGGATATTATAATGATTCAAATAATAATAGTTTTGTACCTGATATTTCCAACAGCCTCTTTGATGACTTTCATGGAGCCAATCGAGAACCCAAATCAAGTGTTTCCAGCTATGGAATGATTGAAAAAATAACCTATCCAACCGGAGGTTATTCAACTTTTCAGTATGTGATGAATTCACAAGGAGGAAACAGAATTGAAAAAGTAATTTCAAAGACTGATCCAAATGCAAAGGAACAGGTGAAAAAATACTTTTACAACAAGTATGAAAACAGAACTACCCCTTTGGAGAGAAGTGTTACATGGTATAAATATAATACTCAAACCACATTAACACATATTTGTGAGGATGGACCATTAGGGCCTACATCTACAAAAGATGTTACCTATTACTATGGACATTCCAACAGTCAAATTTCCTTATATGGAACAGGAAGTCAAATAACTTGTTTTCCATATGTAACAGTTAGTCACGGAGAAAATTTTGAGAATGGAGGGGAAGAACATCATTTTGATATCAATTTGGATAGTCAGGGAAGGTTTCTTTATGGCAGAGGTTACATTTTTTCATGCCCATTTAATAATCATTCATGGAACAATGGCAATAAAACAAATGAATACCAATTTAAAATTGTAAATGGTGTTAGAGTAAACCAACTGAAAAAAGTAACTCATTTTACTGTCGATACAAGAAATGCCCAAGAGGTTAAAGCCTACGTTATTAGTGAAAATGGTGAATTAAGACAACATATATATTCTGATCCAAATGTTTATACCCGAGATCGAATACGTCATATTAATGTGATGGAATATTCCATATATTCTAAATGGAAATATTTGGAATATGAAGAGATTTACACCTATGATGATGCCGGAGGGAATCCTGTATTAACACGAACTGAATACTATTACGACAATACTGACCATGCTCAGCTTACTAAAAAAATAAGCCAGACAAGTAAAGGCGACACATTTGAAAACAGATACTACTACCCTGGTGATTACAATTTATCCGACTGGAATTTAACAAGCCTGAAAAATAACTTTTTTATTGGCCTTCCAATAAAGGTACTTCAGCTGAAAAATGGAGAGTTAATTGGTAGTAACATGTACAGATACAACACGTTAGGACAAATTGAAAGAACATATGTTCTCCACACAAATGTACCGCTACCAGTACCCATCCATACTCCTGGCAGTTTGGATATTGCTGCTTATACCATGGAAAATCGATTAAGCTACTATCCAGTAAGTAATAACATTAAAAATATTTACAGGGCGAATGGTATGGTGGAGACCTACCTGTGGGGATATCAAGACAAACTACCGATTGCTCAGGTCATTTATTCCGATGATGCCAAAATCTTTTACACCAGCTTTGAAGAAGAGAACAGTAATACAAGCAATGATGCCAAAGCAGGAAAGAAAAGCCATACAGGAACCTATCAGGTAAATCTTCCTGCGCCAGGGAATTACGAGCTAAGCTATTGGGAGAAAAAAAATGGAGAATGGAAACCTGTAAAAACAAATATTTCGAGCAATACAATTATAGGTTCATCTTCGGGTTTGATTGATGAACTTCGCCTGTATCCTGTTGGAGCACAAATGAAAACCTACACCTACGATCCGCCACTTGGTATTACCAGCGAAACTGACGTGAACGGACAAACGAGTTCATATATCTATGACAATTTTGGACGTTTGCAGATAATAAAGGATTCAAAGGGAAACATTCTTCAACACAATGATTACCGATACCAGACCGAAGGATTGTAGATGATAGAAATATCATGCCGTCATTTGAAAATCATGATGAAAAAACTGTTAAAATAATTCAAAAATGAAAATATTCAGAATAACAATATACTTCGTAATTCTAAGTTTGATGTGTATCAAGCTTTACGGACAAAATAATACAAAAAGCCAAAAAGATAAAAAATCAACATCTGAAGCTGAAGCAGCAGCAACCAGAGCGGCAATCATCGGAGAAGAAGGTTGTGTAAGGTTTGTTTCTCCATCCTCAGTTAGCATACCTCAAAGTGGAGGATATAAGCAAATATATGTGGAACTAAATGAAGCCTCATGTAACTATATTGTATCGGAATCCGCATCGTGGATTAGTATTCAGGATAGAGGAAACACAGTATTTAAAATTTATTGTACCCCCAATACCGGAACAAGTACCAGAACTCACTCTGTTAATGTAGATGGAAAAAGTATTTATGTATCTCAAGCGGGAATTAGCATCAATACTTACAATGTAACGGGAGGAGGAGCATACTGCTACGGCGAATCGGGAGTAAATGTTGGCTTGAATGGTTCTCAAAGTGGTGCTTCCTATACGCTCAAAAGAAATGGGGGAACCGTGAAAACCCTTTCAGGAACGGGTGGCGCCATTGATTTTGGCAAACAAATCAGTGCAGGAACATACACCGTAACAGCAAGTATAAGTGGAATGAATAAAAACATGAGTGGTTCGGCAAATGTAACGGTAAAAAGTTCGCCCCAGGGCTTTAGTGTTTCAGGAGGAGGAACCCTTACAGTTTGCGATCCCAATACCAGTATCAATTTGAGTGATAGCGAAACCGGAAAAATTTATACTCTTTACAAGGGAGGTAGTGTTCAGGGAACACAAATCGGAAACGGTAACGCCATTTCCTGGAGCAATATTACCGCAGCAGGAACTTATACCATTACAGCTGAATACAATGGTTGTACCCGTAACATGTCGGGCAGTGCATCGGTAAACATTCAGCCGGTTCTTACTTCCGGAAGCATAAACGGAGTAAAAACCATTTGCCATAACAACTCTGCAGGAACCCTTGGAAACAGTAGCTCTGCTACAGGTGGATTCGGGACTTACAATTACCAATGGCAGGTATCATCAAATAACAGTTCCTGGAACAATGTATCAGGAGCTACAGGTACGAACTACTCTCCTGGCAACTTAACTTCCAGCAAATACTACAGAAGAAGAGTTCAGGATGGCTGCGATACAAAATATACCCCAAGTGTTAAAGTTACAGTACGTTCGGCTCTTGCGGCAGGAAATATAAATGGAGCTAAAACCATTTCGTACAATGCATCGGCAGGAACACTGGGTAACAGTAATTCAGCCTCAGGAGGAACAGGAAATTATTCTTATCAGTGGCAAGTGTCCACGAATAATAGCTCATGGACTAGCATTTCGGGGGCAACAGGAACAACTTATTCTCCGGGAAACCTAAGCAATTCTAGATACTATCGAAGAAGAGCAAGTGATAACGGAGGATGTGGCACTGTATATACCTCAAGTGTGAAGGTAAGTGTAACACCAACATCAGGCAGCATTGCCTCCAATCAAACAATCAATTACAATGCAAGTGCTTCAACACTGACCAGTGCAAGCAGCCCGGCAGGTGGTAATGGAAGTTATTCCTACCAGTGGCAAAGCTCAACGAACAACAGCAGCTGGAGCAATATTTCAGGAGCAACCGGTTCCACTTATTCTCCGGGAACTTTAACTGGGTCAAAATATTATCGACGCAGAATTTATTCCGACGGAAACTATGCGTACTCTTCAAGTGTAAAGATTACGGTTCGCCCAACATCAGGCAGCATTGCCTCCAATCAAACCATTAATTACAATGCAAGTGCTTCAACACTGACCAGTGCAAGCAGTCCGGCAGGTGGTAATGGAAGTTATTTCTACCAGTGTCAAAGTTCAACGAACAACAGCAGCTGGAACAATATTTCAGGAGCAACCGGATCTTCATACTCACCCGGAAGTTTAACAAGCGCCAGATATTATCGCAGAATGGGGACTTCCGAGGGAAATTCGGCGCATTCATCCAGTGTAAAGATTACGGTTCGTCCAACATCAGGCAGCATTGCCTCCAATCAAACCATTAATTAC
>JAOARS010000375.1 GCA_025210415.1 Marinifilum sp.
ATAAGGATGCTTATTCCAGTTATTACAAAACGATTCAACGCTCTAGTTTTCTTATTGATAACTTGGTGAAAGATACAGAAATTACGTCCCTAAGCGATGAACGAAGATTAGAAGTAGAGGGAGAAGCCAGGTTAAGCAGAGCCATGTGTCATTTTGCTTTATTGGAATGTTATGGGCAATTTTATGATATGAGTTCTGAGTATGGAATTGTAGTTATAACAAGTGCTTCGAGAGAATTAAAAACACCTTCAAGAAATTCTGTTAAAGAAACATACGATGCGATTGTTAAAGACTTAGATTTTGCTATTGCAAATGCACCTGCAAAGAGTGTTCACTACAAGTTCTCACAAACAGTTGCAAAAGCCTGGAAAGCTAAAGTGTTATTGTATATGGGAGATTATGCAAATGCAGCAGCTTTGGCCATGGAAGTAATGAGCGACGCGAATTATGGATTGGAGAATACTTATGCGGAAATTTTCTCAAAGGGCTATAATTCTAAAGAAGTACTATTCTCACCTCTAATAAAAGCATATGCAGAAAGAGCACCTGTACTTCTTGGGGCCTATTTTCCTGTGGGAAATATTAAAAACATAGCCGATGCTGAAGTTGCTGATGGTGTAGATGGAGATGGTGAGGTTGTGAAAAACTATGATCTCCGTTATAAATTTACTCATATAGATGGTATATTCTTGGGCTTTCCAAATCAAAAATATGCCTTTAAAACTGAAAAAGAAGGTGATCAGGATAATTCCCTTTATAATATGAGATTGGCCGAAGTTTATTTGATTTATGCTGAAGCAAAAGCCCGTTTGGCTAATAGTATAGGCGATGCAGATGCTGTAGAAGCCATTGCTAAATTAAACGAAATCAGAGGTCGTGCTGGTATGCCTGATAAGGCTCCGGCTACCATAGCAGATTTGTTGGAAGCAATTCGAATTGAAAAGAATTTAGAATTGCACAACGAAATGGGACAGCCTTGGTTTGATATGGTTCGTTATTTCCATGATGACATTGCAAAATTAACCGCTATAAAATCAACGATTACCAGCAAGGATCAGCTGATCTTACCAATTCCAAGAGCTGCCTTGGCAGGTAATAATGCATTGGATCAAAATCCGGGCTACGGCAACTAATAAAGTACTGGATCAAAACCCAGGCTACTAAATATATCAGGCCCCGTACTATTTACGGGGCCTGAAAATCATAAAAAAGCACAAAAAAACTTGCCAAATTGGCAAAACAAACTCAGTATTTTAAGAATACAAGATTACTATACCCACTTATGTGGGATATTTACTACCCTAAATAACTCCTGTTTTAGACAATAAAATTTGTTCTAAACACGATATTAAAGAAGATGATTAGATGAATATCTACTCGCTTACTTTTAGATCTCTTTGCATTTTAAACTGCTCAATAATTTATACCAAGTGTAATATTTAATGAGCTATTTTAGAAAACAGTATCATGTCGATGTAGAAAATGTTATGCGGCTTTATATACTAAATTACTCACAATCAATTGCAAGTAACCTGTTTCGGTTTATTTCGGGAGAGTGAAATAAATGAGTAAATTAATCAACTGATTGGTATTGGGCAGTGCGCTCCAAATTCTATAGTTAACCCCAAAAAAACGGGATTCCGAAGCAATGGCTCATCTATTTTCACAATCGGTATTACTCGTTGTGAGTACGCTATAATTATTTTGAGAATTTAAATCGGGAATGGTATAATTTGTAAAACACTTAATGTTAGTTTATAGTTTAAGCAATTTATCATTTCTCAATCAGCATGTAATCAAGGGTTTAAAAAGTGTAACGAAGCGTTTTCAAAGAAACTAAGAATAAAAAAATACAGGCAAATAATACCAAGCATTTGGCATAAATTTCCTCAAATTCCCTCGAAATATCCCGATATTCCTTCGAAAATTTGAGAAAATTTCTACTCAAAATCAGTACAAACTATGACAATATCTTTAATCGAACTCAGGTTATTAACCTTAATTAACCTTGAATAGTGTTAATTAACCTGCTATCGTTTGTAGATGTATTACATTTAAATCTGTAAATGAATTGTTCATTAAAACTGTTTTATAAAAATATATTGTAGGTATTGGGAGTGAATGATTCCAATAAGTTATTACTTTAAAAATATAATTATAATGAAAAAAATTATTCTATTATTTGTTGCTTTACTCGTAACAACAGCTTCTTTGTTAGCTCAGGGAATCAATTTTGAACATGGCGATTGGGCAAGTGTAAAAGCAAAAGCGAAGCAGGAGAATAAAATCATTTTTATCGATTTTTATACCTCTTGGTGCGGACCATGTAAAATGTTATCTAAAAACATCTTTCCTCTAAAAGAAGTGGGTGATTTTTACAACAAGCACTTTGTTAGCTATAAGGTGGATGCTGAAAAAGGAGAGGGGCCAAAACTGGCTCAGAAATATGGCGTAAAAGCTTACCCAACCTTAGTATTTACCGATGCTAATGGTAAATTTCTTCACCAGGGTGTGGGTGGCATGCAGGCAAAACCTCTAATTGAGCTGGGTAAAGCTGCAATGGATCCAGCTAAACAATTGAGCAATTTATTGAACGATAAAAATGAAGAAGCAAAAGATGTGCCGGCTTACTTGCGCAAACTGAGCGGGGAGCGATTGCCGTTTAATGACAAGTACGAAGCGTACATCAATTCATTATCTAAAAAAGACTTGCTAACACCGGCTACTTATGATTTGATGGTTGAATTGGGAGGAAGAAATGTAGGTGGATTTACTTTCGATTTGATTTACAAAAACAAAGAAGCGTTTAAAAAAGCAGTTGGCGAAAAGAAAGTTGAAAACTATTTTTTCAGGAAATACTTGTCAAAAGCTTACACTGCTAGTAATAAGAAAGAGTCTGTGGAGCCTGTGTATAAAGAGTTAGAAGACAAGGGGTTTGATTATAGAGAAAAAATTGGGGCAACAATTGAAATAACAGGATATTGTTATGAAGGGAAACATGAAGAGTTTTTAAATAAAGCACCTGCTTTTCTTGAGAAATATGGGAAAGGCAGTAATTCTGATAAATATAGAAGTGTTTTTATGACGGCAGTTAAGTATTATCATTACTCACCTAAAATGAAAGCTTATGCACATAAGCTAGGGGATGAGCTTATAGCTGCAGATTACAAAGTAGCTTCAGTTTATTCGTATTTAGGAAAAAGCATTGGCGATGAAGGCGATTTTAAAACAGCTCTTGAATATTATAAAAAAGCATCAGCTTATAACCAGGAAAAAGGACTTCAGGACAATGCGGCTCAATCGGTTGAGTTTATAACAAAGAGAATTGCCATTCTTGAAAAAGGAGATTATACTTTTCATATTTCGGGCTTGGAAGAATACAATGGGTTAAAATTTAAATTATTTTACCTGAGTACGACTCAAATTGGAGAACGCTTGGAAACAGAAGGAGTTGAAATAAAAAATGGTGCTTGTACAATTAAAGGAAATGTAAAGGCACTAGTGCCGGCAATTTGGGGAATATATGAAGGCGACAAGATGAAAACCAAAGGCGATATCATCTTGGAACCTGGCGAATACAGAGCTAAAGTAAACGGCCGTGACCTTGATGTAAAACAAGGTTGGTACAACTATTACGCATTAGAAGGATTAAGAGCACATCCAAGATACGCTAAGGCGCTAAAAAATTTAAAAGAATGGAGTGCTCAGGGGCTTGATAAAAAAGATCCGGCTGTAAGAAAAGAATATATGGTGTTATTGACTGAGGTAAATAACAGTAGAAAGGAATACTATGAGTCGACTTATGCCTATAACGCAGACCCATCAGTAAAGCTATTAGCATTTTATGTTGGTGATTTACATTGGGAAGACAATGCAGCAGAGAAAATAAAGGAACTAAAAGCCAAATGCGGTGATCACTACTTGCTAAAAACGATTGAAAAGATCATGGCCGATAGTAAAGCTAATCTTGCAATGAAAGAATCGCTTGCAATTGGTAAGCAAATTAAACCTTTTGTAGCTAAAAATTTAAGCGGCAAAGAGGTTAAATTAGAGAAGGTTCTGAAAAAGAACAAATATGTTCTGGTTGAGTTTTGGGCATCATGGTGTGGCCCATGCCGTGGGTTCATTCCTCACCTGAAAGAAGCTTATGAAAAATACAATAAAAAAGGTTTCGAAATTGTATCTTTTTCATTGGACGACAAAGCGCGCATGTGGAAAAAAGCTTCTGACGAAGAGAATATTCCATGGGTTAATGTATCTGATTTATTGGCTTACAAAAGCCCAATTATAAAGATGTATGGCATAACCGGTATTCCGGACAGTTTCTTGGTTGATAAAAATGGTAAAATAATTGGAACCAATTACAGGGGAGATAGCCTGGATAAAGAATTGGAAAGATTATTGAAATAATTTTTTAAGCTGTGGTGTTTTGGCTTTTTTTAAGCTAAGGCACCACTAAACAGTTAAAAGTTTATGCTCATGAAACAAAAACAATTATATGTATTGGGTTTGCTGCTGTTGATTTTTTTAGGATCATGCACCCAGTCAACAACATTCGAAATAAACGGCACAATTGAAGGTGTTGAAGATGGCTCTGAGATCAAGTTAAGGAACAGGCAAGCCGGTGAATGGATCGCAACAACAAAGGTGAAAAATGGAAAGTTTCAATTCACGGGAAGTGTAGAGCAGCCTCATTTGGCAAGTATTTTTTATGGAGGAAAAAGATTCCGCTTGTTTATTCTTGAAAATACAGATTACACGATTTATAAAGGCTTGTATAATGACTATGTAAAGGGTGGTGAAATTAATAATGTTGTTTTTGGATACCTGATGGAGGATGAATATCAGCAGATAGTTAAAGAAAATGGAAAGCTAGGTAACCCTTTTGACGGGATTGATTTAATGGACAAAGAAGCCGTAGCAAAAGCCCGCAAGATAACGGGAAAGATGATAAGAACGGAACAAGCCTACAAAAGAAAATACCAACGAAACATTTTAGAAGGCGATTATTCTACGCTTATTAAAATGTTCACCCTGGGAGACATTGTTGATTGGGATAACTATGCCTGGGAAAGAAAACTGGAGCTGTTTGATGAATACGAGAAAGAATTAGGAGCTCATCCATACATAGTAAAGCAAAGACAACTTTTACACGAGGGATTACAAACCGTGAAGGTTGGAAAAAGTGTAGCAGTAGGTCAGCCCTTCAAGGAAATTATTGCTGAAAATAAAGCCGGGGAACAACAGAAACTGTCAGAGGTTGTAGCTAAAAATAAATATACCTTGCTGGAAATGTGGGCAAGCTGGTGTGGTCCTTGTCGTAGCGAGTTTCCTCATTTGAAGAAAGCTTATGAACATTATCATAAAAAAGGATTTGAAATATTTGCATTATCGATTGACTCAAAGGAAAAAGCTTGGTTGAAAGCATTGAAAGAAGAGAATGTACCGTGGATTAATGTTGTAGATTACAAAGGACCTTCGGGAGAAGCACCAAAAGCTTATGGAGTACAAGGTGTTCCTGCAAGTTTCTTAATCGACCAGGAGGGAACAATTGTGGCTTCCGGAAATGAGGTAAGAGGTTTGGGATTGGATGAAAAACTAAAAGAGTTATTTGCAGAATAGTGATTTAGATGTTTAAATTATTATTTATAACGCGAATCGAGGATTGAATATATCGTTTAAAAAAACAATAGAAAGGTTTATTTAGGAAGTCTTCCTTTTTAGCGCCTGTCCCGAGATTCGGGAGAAGGTGGCAACAGCCAGAAGGGTGTATTTTTAATTCTATTCTTCTTATTTCACCCTTTCCCCTGTCGGGATTTTATTCACAATAAGCTCAATTTTCAATTGTGTTCATAAGCTCCGCTTCGATACAGTTCCCCAGGAGGGAAAACTCAACTTGAAAAAGTGATAAAATTCACTATTGTCTAATCAATGCAGTTATTTTAACCCTTGATTGACATTTATAGCAAGCTGTTTTTGAATACGTTTCAAATTAAACAACGAACTACTATTATTTTGGAATTTAAAAAAAAGACAAAGATGTATAAAATACTCACATTAGTCGTAACTATTGCTATCTGTATGAGTTGTGGAAACTCAAAGAAAGAAAAGCAGGCCGAAAAACAAAATGATTTTAGCATAAGCATCACCGGTCAGGAGAATTTTCCTGAAGGAACCAGAATTTCGATGTACCGGATGAAAGTTGAAGAAGTGCCAGACAATGTTGAAATTCTTAAAGAAGGATTGCTGGGGAAAGACGGCTTTGTATACAAAGGCACAGTTGAAGATCCGCACACAATTGCTTTTAATGTCTTGCCTGCTGATAGTGAATACCCTTATACACGAGTTTATTTAGTTTTAGAACCCGGTGAAACAAACATTGAGTTTACATCTCAAAAAAGTTTTAAACTCAAAGGTGGACGCTTGAATGAGCTGGTTGTTAATTCCTGGAATGAAAATTTGGACTTTAAAAATGCGCGCAAAAAGTATTATGAAGCTGTAAAAGTCAAGGGAGATAAAAAACTGAAAGGCGAAGCGAGGAAGGCATATTTTAATACGATGGTAGCAGTGAATGATACCAAGAACCATGCACTAGGTTTGGCGTTTAACGCTACCGATAATTCTTTTGAGAAATTGCTTATCTATTCGGTAGGTTATCAGGATACAGATGATCTTGATGCTTTGAATACAAACAAGGAAAAACTTGCCATGAGTTTGTTTGAAAAAAGGGAAGCAAAATTAATATTAAAGAATATAAAGAGAGCGCGAGAAAGTGCAGCAGCAATGGCAAGCGTTGGTGTAGGATCAGTGATAAAGGATTTTAAGGCACAAAACCTTAAGGGAGAAATGTTTCATTTAGCTGATGTTTTGAAAAAAAATAAATATGTACTGGTCGAATTCTGGTCGAGCTGGTGTGGCCCATGTCGTGCTGAAATTCCACATATGAAGAAAGCATACGCCAAATATAAAAGCGAAGGGTTCGAGATTGTTTCCTTTACATTAGACAATAAAAAGAAAAATTGGGAAAAGGCCTCAAAAGAAGAACAGATTCCATGGATTGATACCGGTGATTTAAAAGCCATGACAAGCCCTGTTGTGAAAATGTATGGTGTAGTAGGAGTACCGGCTAATTACTTGGTTGAAGCAAATACAGGAAAAATAATTGCGATGAACTTGCGCCAGGAAAAGTTAGACGAAAAACTGAAAGAAGTTTTTAATAAAAAGCATTAAGCTGATAAAACGAACATGTAAGATTTAATTTTTCACAAAGTAAAGAATGATTAGAACTTGTTTGAGCGTTCTGTGTGGCAAATGAAAGTAAAATTTAAACACATGAAACGAACATGAATTTTAGCATACTAAACGACTCGCAAAAGTATGATTACAATTCATCGAGAGTTCCATCTGAAAAATAAACATAAAATTTTAAACAGATGAAAAAAGCAGTTCAAATTTTTGCAGTAGCATTATCTATTTTAGCAATAATGGTGTCTTGTTCGAAACGAACAACATTCGAAATAGTTGGTACTGCCGAAGGTATGGCAGATGGTGTCGAAATTGTATTAAAAGATGCAATTAATTTTCAGGATATTGATAAAACAATTGTAAAAGATGGACAATTTCGTTTTGAAGGTCGTGTTGAAGAGCCCAAGTTGGTAAATATGTATTTCGAAAGAATGTACCTAACATTGGTATTAGAAAATGCAGAGTACAAAGTTGTAAAAAATGAGTATTCAAATTATGCAGACGGTGGCGAAATTAACAATTTGGTATTTGGTTATGCTTTGGAAGAAAGCTACCGTAAAATGAAAAAAGAACATTCACTTGCACCCGATCCTTTTGATGGGGTTGATATGATGGATAAAGAAGCGCTCGAAAAAGCAAGAAAAGTTTCACATTCCAGAATGAGAAAAGAATTTGCTTATAAAGAAGCTTATCAAAGTAATATTGTAGAGGGAGATTATCCAAGCTTGGTTAAATTATTTACGCTTAGTAACATTCAGAATCAAAAGGAATATGATCATGATAAAAAGTTAAAGTTGCTTAGCCAGTATGAAAAAGAATTGGGTCCACATCCTTTATTGGTTGCTAACAGAGAGGGCATATTAAAAGCAAAGAAAACGCAATTAATACAAGCGTCTGTAGCTCCGGGTAAACCATTTAAAGATGTGGTTGGACAAGCAAAAGATGGAACAGAACTGAAATTATCAGATGCAATTGCAAAAAATAAGTACACCCTGTTGGAAATGTGGTCAAGCTGGTGTGGCCCATGCCGTGGGGAGTTTCCACACTTAAAAAAAGCCTATTCCAAATATCACGATAAGGGGTTTGAAATATTTGCTATTTCGTTGGATACCAAAAAGAAAGCTTGGTTAAAAGCACTGGAAGAGGAAAATGTACCTTGGATTAATGTGGTAGACTATAAGGGCTTTAAAGGAGATGCACCACAGGCATATGGTGTAAACGGAATTCCAGCCAGTTTCCTGATCGATCAGGATGGCACTATTGTAGCCACAATGCAACAGGTGAGAGGCTTTGCCCTTGATGAGAAATTAAAAGAATTATTTAAAGAATAACTTAGAAACCGAAGGGTAAAACTTAAACAGTTTCTTAATGGCTTCCCAACTGAAAGGAGCTGGATAAAAAGCTGGAAGAGCGATATGGCTTATAACATAAGAAGAGCATAACTTCTTGTTTGTAAATTTACCTGAGAGAGCGGAAAGCTTACATCCGTTCTTAAATTTTTAACAAAGAATAATAAAATTTTAAACGGATGAAAATATTGTTTTTAGTTGTAGCAACCTGGATTTCAACTTGCGGATTTGCCCAGGTTATAGATGATTCTAAATTCGTTGAATTTGCCAGGCAAATTGAATTGAAACCCACAAATCCGGAAAATCCGGTAAGCATGAACGCAGCTTTTTTTTCGAAAACCATTCATGCTAATGAAGAAGCCTATCTGCTTGTAAAAATAAACGTGCACAAAAATTGGCACATTTATGCTTACGTGCCCGAAGGAGGTTTTTTTATTCAATCGGAAATTAAGATGGACTTACCCAACGGGGTGGAAGCCAATTTGGTAAAAGAACCCAAAGTGTTAGCTTATGAGGCCGATCCGGAAATTATGCTATACAAAGGAGAATTGCTCTTTGTTTATAAACTAACAAGCAATGAAGTACCGGCAGGAAGCTATAATGTTAAAACGACCTTGTACTATCAGCCTTGTGATCCTTATGCCTGCTTGCCCCCTAACGAAACCGAAGTTGAAAATCAGCTTATAATTAAAAGCAAGTAATACCAAATGTAATATTAAATGAGCCATTTTGGAAAATAGTATCATGCCGATGTAGAAAATGTAAGGCAGTGCGTCCCGATTGCTATCGGGATTGCGAAACTTTGGCTCATGTATTTTCACAATCGGTATAATTCGCATAAGAGTGTAGCCTTATTTGAAACCAAATAAATTTAAATTTTTTAAAAATGAAACATGTTATAATAGTATTGTTGGCCGTGCTGTTCGTAGGGCCTTTACATGCACAAAACATTGAAAAGTCGAAATTGAAAGTGCTGTATGTAGCTCAAAATCCTGACTTGCCGGATGGGTATAGTTTTGGTGGTAATGTAAAATTATGGGAATCATTAAAGAAAGATCGTCCACAAGATTTTTACCAATTCTTCCAAAAGTATTTTAAAACCGTAAAAATGGTTTACGGCGAGGACTATAAAGAGGAAATGTCGGACAAATATGATGTCACTGTTTTTGATGCATTGATTCCTCAAACCGATGGAAAAATGACAAAACGTTGGTACATGCGTAGTGCACCTGACTATTTTAGTGAAGATTACGATGCTGCATCGGTTATGATTGCCGGAGTAGGAGGAGCCATGCTTTGGAACAAAAAAACAAAAATTGACTGGTTGTGTAATTGTTTGTATTCACATGCCTTTAATTTTGATAAAAAGCATCCCATATTCAATAAACCTTATAAAGTGGGATTGACCATGGAAATGCAAAAACACAAAGGTGGCGTATTTAAGTATTATAGTGGGAAAGATGCTCCGAAAGAGGCGTTGATGTGGCGTGTTCAAAACGTAGATCATATGGAAGGCTATCCTCCGGGAATAGTTGCCAACCCTGGCTTTGGAGATTCTCCAGATGCCGAAATAGTCTCCGGAGGTCCTTGTATTAAGTCCATTAAAGCCACATCCTTAGGTCGTCACGGTAACTTCTTTCAGTGGGGGTATCGTGCATCACCAATGCACTTAACAGAAGAAGGAAAATTGGCTTTGATTAATACCATTCATTATATGGCTCAATTTAAAGGACAAAAGCCATTTGTAAAAAGTGTTGTACATCATCGATTGACTGCCCTGGATCAGGTTTATAAAGCTTCGGATAAAGGTTATGAAGATCAAATAAAATTAACAAAACATATAGCCAATCAAGTAAATGCTGCTAAGGTTAGAAAGATGGCCGGAAAATCATTGTCATCTGATAAGTACATGCTAAACCGTAGTATGGAGCTTCCGGATCGGACTCAATTCCTGTCTGAAGTTCCTCAGGAAGTTATAGAAGAGCATATGGACAATTGGAATGCCTATTTGAAGTATTATGAAGACAACCTTGGGTATTTGGGCTTATCAGAACCTAAAGAAAAATATGGCAGCACTTATCAAGATGTAGTGATTGATAAAGATTTGCAAAAAATAGGCATAGCCAATAACGACTTACAGCTATTAGAGAAATGCATTTCGATGTTTGAATCGAATGAACAAACGGAGTTGGCTCAAAAATTATTGAAAAAATATACCACCAAAAGTTTTGCTACAGCCAAAGAATGGAGAAAATGGTTTAAGAAAAACAAGGAGAAACTGTTTTTTACGGAAACCGGTGGTTACAAGTGGATGGTGAACATCTTAAAATAAGAGCGAGATGATCAAAAGTTTAGTAACAGGAGTGCTTTTATTGCTGGCTGCAATAAGCCTTAAAGCACAATCTGCCGAAGAAGCATTCTATAGTTTGCCATCGGATGGCATGTCGCAATTGACTGCAAGAATGTTTACAGATTACCAGGAGGTAAAAAAAGGCGGAGAGTTTACATTGGCTGTCCATTTCGATTTGGAGTACAAGTGGTACACCTACACTGGAGAGGAAACAGGAAAGAACCTGCCCACCTCTATAGAACTGACACTTCCTGAGGGATTTTCCATTGTAAAAACACAGTGGCCAAAACCACTAACAGTTCCAAGTAGCAAGGGTGGAACCGATAAGGTATATAAAAATGACTTCATGGTATTATACACCATTAATGCAAGTAAGAAAAAAATGGATGTTGGTGAGATTAAAGCCTTCCTAAAATGGCAAGTATGTAATCCAACCATATGCATGATTGGAGAAGCCAATTTGTCCACACCAATAAAAGTTAGTAAGCAAGTGAAGAGTCCGTTATACGGTTTAATTCATAAAAAATAGATAGAGATGAAGATGAAGATTTTCACAACAGCATTATTATTGTCTGTAGCTTCTCTTTGTGTAGCACAGGTAGAAACAACAGTATTAGAACAACCCTTTCGTCTGAAAGCAGATGGAAAAGTAATTGATGTAAAAGAAGTGGGACATGCTGCTCCCTGCCTGTATGACTATAATAATGATGGCAAATTGGATTTGCTGGTGGGCTACTTTGGAAAAGAAAGATTAGCAAGCGATCAGGTTCGTCCCGGCCATTGCCTTACTGAAGGAGGCTGTAACATTTACCTGAACAAGGGAACAAATGAAAAACCTGAATATACTTACACTGGAAAGGTGCAAACAGGCGGAAGTATGGCCTATGTACCATGTGATTGTTGTGTCGGTTTTGTTCCTCATGTTGCCGATTTAGATGGTGACGGTATCGATGATTTACTATCGGGTTCATTCCCGGGACAGGCCTACTTTTTTAAAGGATTGGGAACTGGCATGTACGAGCCGTTTGAATTTTTACGCGATAAAGACGGGAAAGCTTTAAATCCAGGGCATACAACTACTATTGTTCCTTTCGATTGGGATGCTGACGGAGATTTGGATTTGGTTTGGGGCGTTCGCTTTGAAGGTGTTTTTCTATCAAAAAATGAAGGAATGCCAAATAAACCATCTTTTTTAGCTCCGGTGAAAATTGAAACCAAGAAGTATGGAGAAGGTCATGAAAAACTATCAAGCAATACAGTACCAGCTGACTGGGATGGAGATGGTTTGTTTGATTTGATATGCGGTACGGAAATGGGGGATGTGATTTTTTATAAAAACACAGGTAAGAAAGGTCAGCCTGATTTCTCATCACAGCCAGAGATTTTAATCCATAACAAGCAAAATCACAGCAATGTCAAATTTGGAGACAACAGACCTCACGGGTACAGAACCAAGGTGTTTGTGTACGATTATAATAGAGATGGTAAATTGGATCTTTTAGTTGGTGACATTTATTCGAGTAAAGAAGTCATTAGAAAGCTGACACCCAAAGAAATGCTTGAGAAGAAGCAAAAAGAGGAAAAAGCGATGGCAGAGTTTCAGAAAGCTCCGGATACTGTTGGTAAATATTATGAATATGCAGCTAAAGAAGCGAAAAAGTTGATGGCGGAGAATCCTGATTTAACGGATACGGAAGCTTCCGGCCTGGCATGGAATAATATGCCGGAAGAGATGTTGAAGGCTTATCAGGCTTATACGGATGAAAGTATGAAATTATGGAGTTTCAATGATGAATACCAAACTGAAAAGCTTCATAGTCAAGGTTTTGTTTGGGTGTATTTGCGAAAATAAACTCACCTAAACTTACTTGATGCAAAAATTCCCCTGCACTGTATCTAAAATTAAAACAGTGCAGGTGGACAAAAAACAAAAACAAAAAACAATGAACTCTAAACTAAAACTAAAACTAAAACTGTCACTAGTTCTACTTGCAATTACATTAGTGATATTCTCATGTAAGCAGAACCCTAAAAAACAAGAAAATGCTTTTGTTTTAAATGGAACCATTAAAGGAATGGAATCCGGGAAAGTGGTTTTTATGGATCACATGAGCCACAGACAGGATACGATCAATATTATTGATGGTAAATTTCAAATTACGGGGAATTATCCTGAACCCAAAATGATTGGCTTGCAGGTATTACATCCAGGTTTTTACTACAAATCGGTATTTGTAGAAAATGTAAAATTTAGCTTAACAGCCGATGTTAATAATCCTAAGCATATTAAGATTACAGGAGGCCAGACACAAACAGATATGGATCTGTCCAGACAGTGGAATGATGATCTGTCAGAGAAACTAGGCTTGAATAAGCTCTACAAAGAAGCCGAATCGGGTAATATTTCAGAGGAGAAAAAGAAAGAAATTCAAGAACTTAAGCAAAAGTACCTGGCAGAGCAAAAGGCTTTGCAAGTGAAATTTGTGAAGCAATTCCCTGAATCTCATTATTCATTATTTCTGGTGCATAGCATGTGTCATGGCATTAAGGTGGAAAAGATGGAAGAATACCTGTCGTATTTGTCACCTTCATTGGCATCAACTTCTACTTACAAAGGGTTAAAATCAAAAATAGAAAGCATGAAGAATTCAGATATTAGTTTGAAAGACTTCATAAAAACAGCATCAAATGTAAGTTATAAAATAGAGAAAGCATTTGCAGGTAAAGAGTATAAAGAAGTTGTTTATCTGTCCAAATTGAAAAATGATAATGTATGTGCATTAAAAAAAGATGGAACAGTTTTAACCATTGATCCTAAAGGAAAGAAGATTTCTCAGTTTAAAGCAGAAGTAAAAGGATATGCTTCGGCTCTTGCAGTGGACGAATCGAACCAAATTTATGTATTGGATGTACAGCAAAAAATGAATAAGAAAAAGATTCGTGGAAGAATTGTTGAAACTGCTGCACCAGTTGGCGTGGTTTGTTCTGTATATGCTGCCGATGGTAAAAAGTTGAGAAGTTTCAATTGCAAAGAAAATATAACAGCGGCAGGAGCTAAATTAATTGATGGAAACTTAATTGTTTCCGACTACAAAAAAGGAAAGCTGGCTTTTTATAATGCCAACAATGGAAACTTGATTACAAAACTAGAGGGTATGCGTCCATGTTGTGGGATGTTGGATTTCGCTCTGAACGATAAAAAGCAGATATTGGTGGCAAACTTAGGAGCATTTCGAGTTCAGTGTGTAGATGTGAAGGGAAACAAGTTAATGACTTTTGGCAACAGGGGTAAATCCTTGGATGAATTCCATGGTTGTTGTAATCCCGTTAGTGTAGCCAGCCTGAACAATGGTGCTATTGTAACGGTTGAGAAAGATCCTACACGAGTAAAAATCTTTAGTAAAGATGGAGCCAAACAAATTCAGGGCATTGAAGAGTTGGTGAAAGGTTGCTCTTACATTCCAATGACTGTAGATAGCAAAGACAATTTGTATTTGGCATCTTCTGAAAAAGGAATCATGAAGTGTGTGGCCATTAATTAAACTTGTCCATCATTATTTTAGGGATTAATCCTGACAGCGTTTATTAAAAACAGAAGATAGATTTAAGAGTCAGAAACAACAAAATCAAAAATAAATACAAAACAATGAAACGCATTTTTAATTTAGCACTGGTTATGGCAGTATTTTTTACTGCATTTACTTCCTGCCAACAAAAAACGAAAAAAGAAGAAACGGCAAAGAATGGCTTTGTTCTTAACGGAACCATTGAAGGAATGGAATCTGGTATGATTAGATTTCAGGATAAAAAAACAATGAAAAAAGATTCGGCCAAAGTTGTTAATGGCAAATTTACATTGGTATCTGATTTTCCAGAACCAACCTATATAACTTTATTTGAGGATGAAAAAGGTTATATTACTTCTGTTTTTGCAGAGAACACAAACTTTACTTTAACCGGAAATGTAAATAAGCTGACTGAAGCTAAAGTGGTAGGTGGGTCAACTCATGCAGATATGATAAGGTTTGGTGAAATTACCAAACATTTACAGGAAGATTCGGTTTATCGGAAAGCCATGTCAGACAATTACAATCATAACATTAGTAAGGAGAGACGTGCTGAGGTAGATAAGATTATGGCAGAAAAAGAAGGAAAGATTACTGCATTAAGACATGAATTTATTAAAAATAATCCAAAATCATATTTTTCTGCGTGGTTGGTAGCGGTTGAATCTTCTGGTGCAAGTGCAACAGAAAAGGAGACGTTGATTAACATGCTGGATGCATCACTTTATTCGGATACATATGTTAAGAAAATTCGTGAGAAACTTGCAGGGCAAAAGAACATAGAAAAAGGTTTCGAAGAGTTTGTAAAGCATGCAAGCAATGTTGCTTACAAAGTAGATAGTCAGTTTAAGGGAAAGGAACTAAAGAATGTTATTTATTTGGGAACATTCTCCAATAATAACATTTGTGCCTTAACCAAAGATGGTAGTATACAAACCATTACGCCAGCCGGAGTAAAACAATCTGAATTTAAGGCCGAATTGAAAGGTGAAGCGGCTTCTGTGGCAGTAGATCAAGACAATAATATTTACGTGATGGATATTATAATTGAGAAATTGAAAAAGAAAAGCAGAGGTCGTGTGAAGGAATACTCAAATCCTGTTGGAGTTGAATGTACGATATATAATAGCAAAGGAGAGAAACAAAATCATTACACCTGTCCTGAAATTATTACGGCTTCAGGGGCTAAGGTAATGGATGGAAAACTGTTGTTGTCGGATAATAGAAAAGGCTTAATTGGTATTTTCGATGCAAAATCGGGGAAATTACTTTCAAAAATAAACGACATGCGTCCTTGCTGTGGCATTTTGGATTTTGCTGTAAATGCAAACAAACAATTGGTAGTTGCTAACTTGGGTGCTTTCAGAGTTCAATCATTCGATTTAACTGGTAAGAGCCTGATGTCATTCGGGAAACGAGGACGTGAGTTAACGGCTTTTCACGGATGTTGTAACCCGGTATCGGTAACTTCATTAAAGAATGGTGCTATTGTAACTGTGGAGAAGGATCCAACCCAGGTGAAAATTTTCTCTAAAGAAGGAGCAAAACTGATTCAAGGTATTGATGAATTGGTAAAAGGTTGTGCATACATTCCTATGGCAGTTGATGGCAAGGATAACTTATATTTAGCATCAAGAGAAAAAGGTTTGGTAAAGTGTGTTGCCATTAATTAATGAAATGTTTCTCGCAAAGAGCTAAAAAAATAGGTTTACTCTTTTGCGATTTTTATTTTTTGTCTGTGTTCCGAATACTTTCGGGATTAGCGTGAAACCAAAATCAAAAAAAATGAAAAATAGATTATATATATCATGTCTTCTTATAGCCATGACAACGATCCTATTTTCTTGCAATCAGGAAAAGAAGAAAGTAAAAAATGATGATGAAATGTTCGTTATGGAAGGTTTTATCGAAGGAGTTGAATCCGACAAGGTTTTCATATTTAACTGGGAAGGACACAAAGATTCAACTGTGATTACCAATGGTAAGTTTACTCTGAAAACCAAATGGAAAGAACCATGCTATGCCAGAGTTTATGTTGAAAAGGATGGTTTTATGACCCATATCTTTGCTGAAAATGTTCCGTTTACCCTGAAAGGTGTTAAAGGAAAAGGTGATGATTGTATTGTAAAAGGAGGTAAAGAGCATGACTATCTTGTAGAATACAATAAACAAAAGAAAGTGCTATCTGACAAATATCAAATAAAAGAACTTTATTCTAAATCGTATGATAAAGGAATTAGTAGTGAGGAACTTGCTAAGATAAACGATAAGATTAATGAGTACTATAAGGAAGAAAATAAACTTCAATTGAAATTTGTTCAGGAAAATCCAAAGGCACTTTATTCTCTTGACTTGGTAAACATGTTGTCTTCAGGAGCTAGTAAAGAGAAAATAGAAAAGCTGTTAACTTTTATTGATCCGAAGTTTAAGAACATGACCAATTACAAGAAAGTTCAGGAAACTTTGGCTAAATTAGGAAAAGGAAAGGACGCCTCTTTAGATGTTTTTATGAAAGAAGCGAAAAATGTTGAATACCAGTTGGACAAAAACTTTAAGGGCAATTCATATACCAATATTGCTTATATGTGTGTGTTGTCTAACAACAACATTTGTACATTAAAAAAAGACGGAACAATTCAGATTTTGTCTCCTAACGGAAAGAAATTAAATGAATTTAAAGTTGATGCAAAAGGCCATTGTCAAACCATATCTGCTGATGCTAAGGATAATTTATACGTGACTGATGTTCAGCAAAAGGACTGGCAAAGCAAAATTAGAGGTCGTATCATAAAGCGTACTCAACCTAATGGTGTAAATGTTATGGTTTATGATATAAATGGAAAGCAATTAAGAAACTTTAAAGCTGCTGATATGATTTCCTCAACAGGAGCTAAAGTATCGGGTAACAAACTGGTATTGGCTGATACCAGGGAGGCATTCCTGGGAATTTACGATGCTCAAAGCGGTAAATTACTTTCGAAGATGGAAAATATGCGTCCGTGTTGTAACATTTTAGATATCGATATCAACGAGAAAAATGAAATCATTGTTGCCGATTTAGGAGCATTCAGAGTGAGATCATTCGATATGGAAGGAAACACAATTTTGTCTTTTGGTAACCGTGGCAGAGAGTTAATGGATTTCCATGGCTGTTGTAACCCTGTTAG
>JAOARS010000376.1 GCA_025210415.1 Marinifilum sp.
CTCTTAATTCGCATTTATTATTTATTTAAACCGAACAACTATGTTAGATTTTAACATTTTAGGTGTTTCTGTTTTGGAATGGATTGGATACATGGCATCTGTATTGGTGTTAATTTCCTTATCAATGACATCAATTATTAAACTTCGGTGGTACAATTTGGCAGGTGCTATTCTTTTTTCAGCTTACGGTTTTTTAATTGGCTCTTTGCCTGTGGGAATCATGAACTTTTTAATTGTTTGTGCCAACATTTACAATTTGAAAAAAATGTATGCTCGTAAAGAGGATTTTAAAGTGATTGAGATAAAAGAAAACGATGAATTGCTAATGCATTTTCTGGATTACTACAAAAAGGATATTGCAAGCTTTTATCCCAATTTTGAAAAAAGAGAAAACCAATTGGGAATTTTTGTTTTAAGAAATATGGCTGTGGCAGGAATTTTTATCGGTACTCAGGAAAAAAATGAGTTACGAATTGAATTGGATTACGCCCTACCTCAATACAGAGATTTTAAGGTTGGTGATTACCTGTATAAAAGTTTAAAACAGACATTAGGCAAACATCATATCAAGTCGGTTTATTGTTACTCTACCAAAATGTTGAAATACATGGAGAAAATGGGATTTGAAGCAGATCGTAAGAATAGTAAATCGGTTATGAGGAAGAATTTGAACTAATCATGAAAAAGAGAAGTGTATTCTTTCTAATGTAAACCGTTGTTCCCGAGAATTTGAAAATTCCCGGGAATGAAGTTTAAGATATTTATCTCATCCTGGACATGCGAAATTATAAATTTCCTGCTCACTTTACCTCAGATCGTAAATCTGAGGTAGCTTTAGTTCAAATCTTGATTCGAATTAATAACTAAAAGTAACTGAATTTGGGAAATAACCAACCGTAAAGTTCTTTAGTTTTTTTCCTTCTTTATTATAAACATGCACTTTACCTGCCGTTGTAGCTCCAAGAGATTCACACAGCCATAAATTATCACTTACAGGGTTAACATCAATTCCATAGAATGTAGCATCAATGAATTTGTTTGTTGGCAATTTAGTATCAGTAATGCTCATGGCATACACAGCATCCGACATAAAATAAACAACATCTTTAGCTTTATTAATTGCAATATTTTTAAGTCCAGAAGTTTCAATGTTTGTTAATTCATAAGAAGTAACTTTACTTGATGATTCTGCAATCATAGAAATACCTGAATCGCTGTAAGTTACATTTGGCCAATTTGAAAAATCTGGTACACCTGCACAATACACCCAAATATCTCCATTTGCATCAACTACCATATCTTTCGGGCAAGATTTTACAATGATGGTTTCCAATACCTTGTCGGTTTCAATATCAATAACCGTTACTGTATTGTCATCATTCGACCAACCACCACTATTTGCAACATATAACTTACCGTTTGAAACAACCATTTTTTCAGGTCCTGCACCTACAGAAATTTGTCCTGTTTGGGTCATGGTTTTTAGGTCGATTACATAAATCTGGTTGTTTTGTTTATTATTACTTGCATCTTGACCATTACCATCAGAAACATAAGCCTTATCGCCTACCAAGGTAATTTCACGTGGATATGAAAATCCTTCAATTGTTTTGTAATGAGTAAAATCAGATTTATTCACTACCAAAACATGATCTTTTTCTGTAACAACTATAAATGCATATTTATCATTCACAGCCATGGATTGTGGTAATGTTCCCAATGGTATATCATTATTTGCTTTGAAAAAATAATTATTAGTTACTTCATCATTACGATTAATCATACTTATAGAACCAGTTCCTCCAAAACTACCTTCGTTCAACACATAAAAATAGCTGATTTGCTTTTCGCCAATACTAATATTAAATATACCTGTTAATACATTGTCTCCATCTGTAACCGAGAAAGAAAACTCATCGGTTAAAGTTTGGCTCCCATTGTGTACATAAACAATTTTTGATGCTGTCAAGTCTGCTTGAGTAAAACTTTTTATCGCAGTTTTTACATCGTCGGCATTGGCAAGAATACCATTTTCTGTTGCAGTAGTCACAGTATAAATAATATCACTTTCTTCAGTATCGGTATCTACAACATTTAATTCTGATGCTGTAATTGTAACTGTAGCACCATTTTCAATAACAACACCTTTATTAACCGACAGGTTTGGCATTGCATTATCATCGTCATCCGAACAGGATACAAACAAAGAACTTGCAATTAACAAGCCCAAACTAAATTTTAAAAACTTTTTCATTTTTATAGTATTAGAAAATTACATTAATCCCCAAATAATAAGCTCGGCCAGGCATGGGGTAATACTTAACCAGCTCATATGATTTATCTAAAATATTTTCGACTCTTCCGGTTAATCTAAACCTTGCAAAATCTGTTTTAAAACGATATCCTGCATTAACATCGATAAGAAAATTGCCATCGACTCTTTGTTTTTCCCAATTTCTCGTATGCGACCGAAAAGTTGCTATGATCCCGGCATTCCATTTTGTGGAAATAAAATCACTCAAAACTTTTGTGATGTGATGCGGACGATAAGCTATTGTCTGTTTGTAGTCATTACTAGCTTTATCATTATTATAGGCTTCATTGTATGCATATTTAATCATACTTTGAATGCTATTTTTGTTCCCAAGATTTAAAATGTGAGACAATTCCATTTCTAAGCCTCTACTTATCATTTGCCCCGTATTTAAAGGACTCCAATACGATCCCACAGGTTGCCATAATATGGCATTCTTATTTTTGGAATGATAAAGACTTCCATCTGCACTCAATTGTCCGTATTTAGTTTCCAGTGATAATAATGCCAAACCCAGTTCTGCATTCCAACCCTCTTCCGCTTTTATATTTTCATTACCTCCTGGTTGCCAGTATCTTTCATTAAATGTTGGCCTACGGTAGTGTGTTCCTCCTTTTGCTCTGATATCTAAAAAATGAGGTATAATGTGCCACAAAGAACCAAATGAATACATTTCCGGTGGATTCATCTCAGAACTCCACTCTTTTCCATAAGTAAAAATGAACGTTCCAAAACCGGGAGAATACTTTCCTGCAACTGTAATTCTTGATTCATTTTCCTCTTTTTCGTAATTATTCGTCTTTCCTTTTAACCAAGAGTACTTACCATTTACATCTATGCTAAAATTTCTATTTAAATAGTAACGAATGTTAGCATCGTTCAACATCCTTTCTGAAGAAATTTCGGATACATATCCATTCGTATACTTTAAATAATCATACAGATATGCAGATTTGGCCTCAATTCGAAACTTACCAACCAAGGTTTTCCATCCCAAGTAAACCTTTAATGAAGAATCTCTTTGTTGCTGATTACTTTTAGGTTCTCCAATACCCATTGTACCTGCAATATTTTTTTTCTTGGCCTGATACCAAGCTCCCAAATCGATATAGTGTTTATTCAATTTAAGGTGCAGATCGTGAATTGTACCGTAAACACGATTTTCATTGTTGGTTAATTTCTCGGTTGGTGAATCAAAATCGTATTTATCCTTATAGGTGAAATCATTTTTACCATATTGAAAAAATGTCTGGGCTGTATATGAGATCCACTTGTTGGAATACTTCCCATGAAGTTTTGTTTTGTAATTCGAGAAACTACCAACTTCAGATAGTAAGCCAATAGAAGATTTATTCTCCCAAGTAGGTGTATTCGAAAGTTCAATGGCACCTCCCATTGTACCACTTCCATATAATGATCCAAGAGCACCATATACAACTTGAACATCGTTAAAACTACCAGCACCTATAAGAGATAAATCTGCCGATCCTGTTGTTAGCGAATTAACAGGAACGCCATTCCAATTTACTGATGTGTGAGTAGCTGAGGCTCCACGAATACTAACCGTTGAAAGAGCACCTTGAGATCCATTCGAAGAGACATTTAGCAAAAAAACTTTTTGTAATATTCCAGCCAAATCTTTACCATCGTACTTTTGCAGAATTACGGAATCAACTTTAATTTTTTTCTCTGTTGATGAAAAATGTTCCAGTCTGGGTGCAACAATGTCAATTGTGTTAATGTGTACAGTATCAATACTATTTGTTCGAGCCTGAACACCAAAGCTTAAAAAAATCAAGAAAAAAACTAAATTCCACTTCATCTTACCAATTGATAAAGAAGAAAACATGAGGACAACAACAGCCTGGGATAAAACCTATCGTTTTCCAAACATCTTCTCCGAATGTTTTGAAAATCAAACGCAAACTGGCAGGTCTTCTGGCTTGTTCAACTTTTATCAACCTTCCCAACAGGCAGTTGCCTGTCAGTGGTATAGCAGTATAAAAGCTTTTTATTGAACTTACAGCTACGGGAACAGCTCCGGATTTTCACCGGATTCCCTTTTCATCCCTTCTCTAAATAAAAGAGTATTGGGAACCAATTGCGCTGCAAATGTATGAAAAAAACAATTACGACCTAGCGGTCTTTTTTATTTTTTCAACATCTGTGACAATTACACATTAAATTATAAATCTGGAAGATATAAAATATTGATCTAGAAAATCGTTTCCTATTTTAAAAGAAATTCAGCTATTTGTTATCTAAATTAGACTTTAAAACCATTAATAACTCTTCGATACTTTTGCAACATAAAACCGAATTTTCCTGATGAACTTCCCACAGCATTTTATCTTCTATCAATTTTACACAACAATCCCCAATTTTTTCGCAACTAACCTGGTACCCTTCACGACTTAAGGCTCGCTGAGTCCAGAATCCCATTACATCATTACCCAAAAGCTGAATGCTTTGTTTCTTCTGATAATTCATAATAAAGTTACCAGTCTTACGATCGAAATTAAATGATTTATTTTGAAAGGTATCCTCTATGCTACCATTCAACACCAAATCTTCAGGTGTTCCTACTTTTATAGACTGATTTCTTGCCATCAGCCAAATTAAATCGGCAGCTTGCAGAGCCAAATCCAATTCATGGGTAGAAAGTAGTATTGCTTTATTGGTTTCTCTGGCTAAACGATGTAACAAACGCATAATTTCCACACGGTTTGGCAAATCAAGATGAGCTGTAGGTTCATCAAGCATTATTAATGGAGTATCCTGTGCCAAAGCTTTCGCAATCATCACACGCTGACGCTCTCCATCACTTAATTGATTGATATAGTGATTGGCATAATGAAGCAATCCAACTTGCTCAAGCGCCCACTTAATTTTTTCATTATCAGCATCCGATAATTTTCCCATCCACGAAGTATAAGGATGACGGCCCAGTGAAACGATATGATATACGGTAAGATTTCCAACATTAATTCGCTCGGTAAGCACTATACTTAAAAGCTGAGCAATTTCTTTAAAATTTCTATCACGAATGGGAATGCCTTCAACCAAAGTATTTCCTGCCAATGGAGTTTGAATTCCTGCAATCGTCCTCATTAAGGTAGATTTTCCTGCACCATTGGGACCTAACAGACAAACCATTTCACCTCTTCGAATGGTTAGGTTGATATCAGACAACAAACTCAAAATTTCCTTTTTTCGCTGTTTGTAACCTATTTCAAGATCTTTGGTAACTAATATATTTTGATTTACACTTTCCATGTAAAATTCTTTTCTAAACCAACACTCTTATTATTATTGATAACTATTAACTAAAATATTATCCTCCAAAAGATGCTTTTACATTCCTGCTTCGCACAATTACCCAAATTACTACAGGCCCTCCAAACAATGCTGTAACCGAATTAATTGGTAATGTATTCTGATTCCCCGGCAATTGAGAGAAAATATCGCAAACCAACATGATTGCTGCACCAATTAA
The DNA here is from genome assembly GCA_025210415.1 of Marinifilum sp. Taxonomy (GTDB): domain Bacteria; phylum Bacteroidota; class Bacteroidia; order Bacteroidales; family Marinifilaceae; genus Marinifilum. The sequence goes on from JAOARS010000376.1 coordinate 5,811, forward strand.
TACTACAGCAGGCATTAAAACTTTATGACTTGCTGTTCGAAACAACGACCGAGCAATATGAGGCACTGCAACACCAATAAAGGCAATTGGCCCGGTAAAGGCAGTTAAAGTTCCTGCAATTAAAGCCGTGCTTACAATTACGGCTATTCTTGTTCTGTTTACCGATATTCCTACCCCGCGAGCATAATTCTCTCCAAGCAAAAGAGCATCCATCGGTTTTATCAAAAAAAATGCTAAAATCAAACCTGTAAAAACAATTGGCCCCATCACTTGCATTTCTGTCCATGTTACTCCTGCCAACGATCCAAAAGTCCACACTATAAAACTCTGAATTTGCTCTGGTTCGCTAAAGTACTGTAGTATATTAACTACAGCTCCGGTAATGCTGCCAAACATGATACCGATGATTAACAAAGAAACACTGTCGGATATGCGAATTGAAGCCAATGCAACCAAAAAAAATACAAGAGAAGCTCCAACCACGGCTGCCACAACCAATGCCCAATTGCCAAGAAAAGCCGAAACAGCACCAAAAAAAGCCGGAACAATGGCCGAAGCCATTACCATTAAAGCAACGCCTAAACTAGCTCCGGAGCTGATTCCCAAAACAAATGGGCCTGCTAAAGGATTGCGAAACAAGGTTTGCATCATTAAGCCTGTTACCGATAACCCTGCTCCTACAAAAATTGCCGTTAATGCTTTTGGCAATCTAAAATTCAGAACAATATAATTCCACGAAGTTTTAACCTCTCCTCCTGCTAAAATGGCAAAAACCTTTTCGAATGGAATGTTTACTGAACCAAAAATCAGATCAAGAAGTAGCAATCCAATGATCAAAAGACTTAATCCACCAAACAGCACCGATACAAGTTTGCCTTTTTTCGAAATCATATTTACTTCAGTTTCTGATAAAAATACAACTCATAATCAGGTAATAATTCCGGATGAAGAATTTTAATTATATCTTTAAATACAATATCCGGTTGCATTACACCTGATTCATACCAATCGTTGGCACCACTTTCTTTCATGCGTTTTGTATGGCAATAAACCCGTTTGTTTTTATACGATTCAAATAATGTATACCTTTCGTCTAAGGCAGGTAAATCCTCCATTGTTCTGCATTGCCCGGGGCCAAACCAAATATCAGCATCATGTTGTTTATCGTATACCACCTCAAAACTTAAAGGCATACTACCACTTGTACTATCTGAAAACCAACAATAATCTGCCTTACCATCTCTAAGTAGTTGAGCCATGTACGATTGTCCTCCCGGCATGTACCAGGTTCCTTTAAAATTATAACCTGCAAGAATTGTAGGACCAACATCAACGTTTTTAACCAAAGATTTAAGTCTGCTATAATTCTTATCAACTTCGGTAAAATGTTTATCAGCTTCGGCTTCCTTATTAAAAAATGCAGCTATAAATTTAACCCATTCGGCACGTGCCAAAGGCGAAGCTTCCATCCACTCAATATTATATGCCACAGGTAAACCTGCTTGCATCAGTTTGGTTTCTCTATCGGTAATTTTCATGAAACCAGCAACCATCACCAAATCCGGATCAATCTCAACAATCTTCTCAAAATTTAAAGTTTCAGCATGACCAACCGTTTTAATTTTTCCTTCTTTCGATTTTTTATCTAACTCTTCATCATAAATTCTGTCAGGCAGAGATACAGCAACAATTTTATCATCAACACCAAGAAATTTCAGAATTCCAACCTGTGTACTCGATAAAGCTGCTATGCTTTTAACCGGAACTTCGACCAATAAACCATCTTCGGGAATATTTTTAACATCTTCTCCTCTATTCTTTAAATAATATTTTTGAAATATCTTGCCCGGATTCCAAGGGTCCCATACAATTAACTCTTTAACTCCTTTTTGCAGCATTTTAATTTGAAATCCTTTTGCGTATTTAATATTTGCCTGATAATAAAAAGAAGGATCAACAATGGCAATTGATGCTTTTTTATTGTTTTTATTCTTATTCACTCCCGATTGACAAGAGGAGAATAAACCAACACCAATAAAAAGAAATACTAAAAAACCAGATTTTACGAAGTTCATATTCTTCCACAATTTATTGTGGGGAAGGATGATAAGAAAATACAATTCTCAAAATTATACCCTCGTTACTCAGTTCCCCGAAGTCACGAAATAGTTTATTAATCAGGCAGGTATTCCGACTTATCTTCTAACTTCAGGAAGAATTACGGCTGCGGGGACAGCTTCGGATTTTCACCGAATTCCCTTTTCATTCTTTTTTTATTCAATATCGATTAGTAATGACCTTAACGTTGTCATTAATCTATCGACATCATACCAATGGTATAAGAAACCCAATTGTTTGCAAAGCTATGCAATATTTTGGAAATAAAATAAGTTTTAAACGGCAAGCTATCGGTATGTAAAACAGTACACACATAGAGCTTTTCCATATTTTAAACGAATATTTCCTACATTAAATTATTTCTTTGTATTTCTAATTTCTCAGAATATTCATCCATATTTTCTGTAATGAATTCGTGAACTACAATTTCAGGTTGAACTTCTGCAATAATCTCCTTAACCCGTTTGGTTGTAAATGGCAAATGCTGATCGATTTGTGCAATATGTTTCCGAACTGCCGGATATTTTTCCAAATCAGTAAATTTTTCCCAATCCTTTGGCAAACCATTTTGTAATTGCTGCAACTGATATTCTCCCGACAAACTACAATTAAGATGTAAGCTATTTATTCTTGATTGAGCACCTTTCGATAATCTCGTTATCCTATCCAGTATAAAATCAATAGCCTCATCTTCGCAACGCAAGGCAGGATTTGTGTTCATTAAATGTCCTGTATCAAGCAGAAAATTCCAGTTATCGAACTCTAAGCTTCCTGCAAAATCATCTACTTCAGCCGGAAATAACAGATCTAAACCCGGCCACCATAAATTTTCTATTGCCAATGTAACCGGAGGTTCTCCATCGGTAAATTCCTGGGCAGTTCTGTTAAGTAATTGTGCTAAAACGGAACAAACCTCTGTATTCTTATAAGTAAAATCGCGTGTAAACATATGATCCAATTCAACATGCGATGCATGAACAACAGCATGAGCCGGGTTAAAAACACTTGCATATTTCCACAATCGCTTTTGTGTTTCTACCATTTCAGCAGCATTTCTACCTCCGCAAAAGAACTGTAAATATTCTGGCATCATTTCCGAAAAATAATACTTTGCAGCACTTTCTCCTTTTCTCCATACATCCAACCATGTTATCCAAAATGGCAGATGTATCGATTTTACAATCTCTTTGGGAATTTCAGCAGAAGGATAATTGTATTTTATCAAAAGTTCTATCCCATCCAACTCTTGCTGGGCGATATACTCTTTTAATCCTTCCCATTTGTTCTCAAATCTTTCCACATCAGAAAGATCAGCCGAAAAATCTATTAAGTTTTGATAGTTCATTAATTTTTAGTCATTGCCATTAGTCTGATTTACAAAACACTCAAAAAAACAGCTTATTACAAAATTACACCTCGAAAACACAAGTTGCTATAAACCTGATAGCAAAAAACATTAACGAAGTATTGTTAATATTTTACACCAAAAATAGTTTTAAATGATCGTTTTCAAACAAACATTTCCAATCAATTTTATTCACTTTTTCCGGTCCTTCATTCAAAAAATGACGTTTTGGTCCTTTTTACCATTTTTCGTAAACGTTATCATAAACTTCAAAATTGACCAAATCATGTTAATAATGACAAAATTCTTTATTAAATCAATGTAACGCAAACAATTTCGGGACTTTCCGAAACCGTTATAAGTTCAATTTTTTGTTATTTCTTCACTTTTCGGGGATTTTATTTAGATCATTTCTACGAATAATACATAGATTTACAATATCAGCATGAGAGAAAAAATAACAGCTGATTTTATTAACATTTAATTATTAAATTTTATTAGTATGAAAACAAAAAATGTAAATCTAAAAGGAATTGTATTGGGAACATTACTATTCTTAGGAGCGAGTTCGGCTTTTGCCACTGGTAAGATCAAAATCAACCCTTATTTGGATACTGATTTGTCAATTGTATCAATTATCAACCCTACTGAGTCGGAATTGAAAATGAAAATTTATGACAATAAAGGAAATCTTTACTATTCGAAAAAAGTAAGTAGCACAACTACTGATCAAAAATTATTTGATTTTTCGTATTTGGAAGATGGTGTGTATAAGATTGTATTAATTGGTGCAGAAAAGAAAGTAGAAAAAGAGTTCAGCATTGAGGACAATAAACTTAAAGTTGAGAGCACAAATGAACTTACTGAGAAAACAATGTTCAGATCTGAAAAAGACAACTTATATGTAAGTTACCTTTCTTTCGAAAACAAGAAATTCAATCTTTCTATTACCGATGCTTCTGGTGACGAAGTATTTGAAGAATCATACACTTCTACACCAACTTTTTCAAAGAAGTTTAATGTGACAGCTCTTCCTGAAGGAGAATATAAAGTACGAATTACTTCAAATAATAAAGAATACAACTATGCCTTCAGAAAGTAATGATCAATGCGGGTCGTGTGACCAAATAATTCTTCTAAAGAATCACAATTATTTAATAAGTGTATCACTCCAATGTTAGAGATACACTTATTTTTTTACCACAATTATTAACAACTGGTTTAAGCAGTTAAAATTCTCATAATTATATAGATTTCCTATCTCCTCTATTGTTACATATTGACTTGTAAAAAACAATACCAGGATATTTTGAAGGATTTTTAAAGTAAAATGACTTTGCAAAAAATTTGATTGCTTTTGGCATAAATTTCCCTTGAAAACATCCCAATATTCCTTCGAAAACCTGAGAAAATTTTTACTCAAAATCAATTCAAAATGTGTCCATATTTTTTTATCGAAATCAAGTTAATAATATCCTAATCATCACATTGGTATTGGAAATCATTTTTTGATAATTTATATTTGTTGCAAACATTTATTTGAATGAGGAAACTAAATAATTATATCATATGCTTAAGTATGGTGATACCGATGTTGGTATTACTTGCTCATGATATTATTCCTCACGATCACCACATTCATCAAATCGATGGACATCATCATGTTTCGGTGATACAGGTTCACCAACATGGACATTCACATGCCAATGCGCATCAACACAATGGCATTCATTGGAACCACAACCATAGAACAAATGCCGAAACTTGTTGCATTCTAACTCACAATCGAGTTCAGAAAGAAAATGTTTATAAAGTTTTTTTATCGGCCGGTCATATTCAGTTAGATTGTGAAGAAACTCAAAAGCTTCAGAGTTTTAAACTGCGTAATCAAAAATTAACTCCCGAACCGCTCAGGTTCACACCTCTCAGGAGAGGTCCGCCCAATTCATTCTTTGCTTAACGAAACCGTTTAAGTTTTATTTTGGCAATCATAAGCACTCAGCCAGTTGCAAAAAATCATTAGATAGCAATTGTTCATTCGTAATTTTTCTAAGAGATATTTACGAACTGGTGTTTCGCATCATTTTTTCTTTGCCTGAGTACTTAATTCATCCAAACTAATTCTCAACAAATAACATTTAAATGGTTTCTAAATCTAGAATTAGAACAATATCATATTTACTGTGCAATACTATATCATATATATAATGATAGAATAATCGCACAAATACACATTTAATACCAAATGCGATAATAAATGGGCTAAAATAAAAAATAGATTATTTTGATCTTATTCAAGGCAAAAAAGTAAGGCATAGTTGTTCTACGTCGAATCTTTTTTAACGAAGAATGAGGGCAAAAGAAACTGTTTTTACAACCTATTTTATTGATTCTGATACAATTAATATCATTTATAACAATAGCTAAAGCATGTAATTTTATAATCTACACCAGATTATGCAATCACACCTTTAGCCTAACTCAAATTTCAATCAAATGAAAAAGTTATTATTTGTTCTGTCCATTTGTGGACTTGTTTTTACCTCTTGCGGTAAGGCTGGCAAAAAGTCAGAGAAAAAGGAAGAAATCCATTCTCACGAAGGTCACGATCATGATCACAACCACGGAGATGGAGCTCATTCGCATTCTCATGATAACGACTCGCATCATCAAGAGGAGTTTAATGTAGATAGCACAAAACACGAAGAAAAACACGATCATGACCACGGACACGATGATCACGATCACAAGCATTAGAAAATTAAAACTGAGTCGGAGTTAACACCTCCGATTCAGCCAATGAAATTTTGAGTTATAAATACAAAAAGTAATTAAAATGAAAAGATATATCTGGATAAGCTTGGCCTTATCATTTTTAATAGCATGTAAACCCAATACAAATTCGCATGGACACGATCATGGCGAACATGCACATGGCTCTGATACACATGCTACTCACGAGGAAAACGATCATTCAAAAATGAGCTTAACTCTGTACAATGAAAATACTGAGCTATTTGTTGAGTTTGAGAGCTTAATGCCAGGACACACTGCTAAATTTCTGGTACACTTAACCAATTTAAAGACTTATAAACCATACACCGAAGGAAAACTTACCGTTAGTCTGATTAAAGGCAATAAGGGAATCAGAAGCAGTATTGATGCGCCTTCACGTGCGGGAATTTTTACTCCTTCCTTGCAACCTAAAATTCCGGGAACATACACTTTGGTTTTTGAAGTAAATTCGAAATACGGAAAAGAAAAATTTGTTGCTAATAACATTACTGTTTTTAAAGATCACGATGAAGCTAACAATGCAGTTCTTCAGAAAGAAACATCAGGTAATGCAATCAGTTTTTTAAAAGAGCAGGCATGGAAAATTGATTTTTCAACTACCCGGGTTAAGAATACCAACTTCCAAAACATTATAAAAACCACAGGAACACTTCAACCTGCTGTAAACATGCAAAAGCAAATTGTTGCCAAAACCAATGGCATTGTTCATTTTAGCTCAACAGATATTGTAGCCGGTAAAACGCTTAAAAAAAATACTCCTTTATTTACAATTACGGGAAAGGAGCTTGCAGGAAGCAATTTATCAACTCTTTACACAGAGGCTAAAGTAGAACTGGAAAAAGCCAAAGCTGAATTCGAACGAGCAAACTCCTTACGTGAAGATAAAATTGTAACTGAAAAATCTTATTTGGAAGCAAAATCGGCTTACGAAAATGCCAAGGTAAAATTCAACAGCATTAATAAAAACTTTAATGCCAATGGCCTTTCAATACTTTCTCCGATTAACGGATTTATTTCTAATATTTTTGTGAACGAGGGGCAATTTGTTGAGAAAGGAACTGTTTTGGCAAAAGTGGATCAAGGATCGAAATTGATGTTAAAAGCAGATGTTTACCAAAAACATTTACAAGAACTTGCGCATATTAAATCAGCACATTTCAAACTTCCTTATCGCGATAAGATTTTTAGTACCGATGAGCTAAACGGAAGACTAATTGCTTATGGAAAAGATATCGACGAAGCAGATTATACCACACCACTTTACTTTGAAGTAGATCTAACACCTGAACTATACTCAGGGTCATTTGTTGAGGTATATTTAAAATCAGAAAAAACAAGCCATGTTCTTCATATCGAAAAATCGGCAATTCTGGAAGATCAAGGTTTAAAGTATGTATTTGTGCAAACAGGTGGCGAAAGTTTCGAAAAACGATTTATTACAATTGGTGCCAACAATGGTCGCGAAGTGGAAATTCTGAAAGGATTAAACGAAGACGACAGAGTTGTAACGCAAGGGGCTTACTTTGTAAAATTAGCTTCACTTGCAGGATCATTACCTGCACATTCTCACGAGCACTAAAAGCTCATATCAATTAACTGATTTAAGAATTTAAAAAAGATACATTGTGCTAAATAAAATAATACAATATGCGTTGCACAATCGCATTCTGGTAATGTTTGTTTCTGCCCTATTAATTCTTGGCGGAAGTTACACAACATTAAACATGGATGTTGATGTGTTTCCGGATTTAACAGCTCCCACTGTAGTGGTTATGACCGAGGCTCATGGAATGGCTCCGGAAGAAGTTGAAAAGTTAGTTACTTTTCCTATCGAAACTGCCGTAAATGGAGCTACCGATGTTAGAAGGTTACGCTCTTCCTCATCAGCAGGTTTCTCTATTGTTTGGATAGAGTTTGAATGGGGAACCGATATCTATAAAGCCAGACAAATCGTTAGCGAAAAATTAATACCATTGTCTGAGCTATTACCCGAAGGTGCAGGAAATCCTACCCTAGCTCCTCAATCATCAATTATGGGCGAAGTATTAATGATTGGTTTACAATCTGATACCATAAATCCAATGGAATTGAGAACCATTGCCGATTGGACAATCAGGCCGCAACTTCTTGCTATTAATGGAGTTGCCCAGATTGTTGTAATTGGTGGTGAATATAAGCAATATCAGATATTGGCAAATCCTCAAAAAATGCGATACTATAAGGTTAGCATTGATGAACTAATGAAAGCTGCCGAAGCTACCAATCAAAATTCTGCAGGCGGATTTATAAATGAATATGGCAACCAGTACAATATAAGAGGAATTGCCAGAACTTCTGATCTCGAAGAATTAGGCAATTCTGTTGTTAAAGTTTACAACAACATTCCTATCCGCATAAGCGATATTGCAAAAGTTAAGGCTGCTGCTGCTCCAAAAATAGGATTGGGAACTATTAATACCAAGCAATCGGTATTGCTAACGGTTAAAAAACAACCTGGTGTAAATACTTTAAAGTTGACAAAAAAACTGGATGCATCCATAGAAAAACTTTCCAAATCTTTACCTGAAGGAATTAATATAAATACGCATATTTTCCGTCAAGCGGATTTTATTAATTCATCTATTAGCAATGTTGTAAAGGTATTACTTGAAGGATCGGTTTTCGTTATTGTAATTCTATTTCTCTTTTTAATGAATTATAGAACAACTATGATATCGCTTTTAGCAATTCCAATATCACTCTTAGCTACAATTATTGCTCTAAAGTTTTTGGGAATTTCGATTAATACCATGACCCTTGGGGGTATGGCTATTGCGATAGGTGATTTGGTTGATGATGCCATTATTGATGTTGAAAATGTGTACAAAAGATTGAGACAAAATCATGCTTTGCCTAAAGAGCAACGCCAAAACAAATTAAAAATAGTATACAATGCTTCCTGTGAAATCAGGTCGTCAATCATTAATGCAACCTTTATTATTATTGCGGCATTTTTACCTCTGTTCTTTTTAAGTGGAATGGAAGGAAGAATGTTGCAACCACTGGGGATTGCATTTATCGTATCACTTTTTGCTTCGCTTATTGTTGCCATTACATTAACACCTGTGCTTTGTAGCTTCATGCTAACAGGTAATAAAATGCTTGACAAGAAAAGTAAAGAAAGCTGGCTGGTTTCCAATCTCAATAAGTGGTATGGAACTTCGTTAGAAAGAGCACTAAACCATAAAAAATGGATTATTGGCGGCGCTGCTGTTTTGTTTATTGCTTCAGTGATCACTTTAACAAACTTAGGTCGTAATTTCTTGCCAGATTTTAATGAAGGGTCGCTCACAATAACAGCAATTACAAACCCCGGCATTTCTCTTGAAGAATCAAATAAAATTAAAGTTTTGGCAGAAAATGCTCTTCTTACCATACCAGAAGTAAAGTTAACTGCCCGACGAACTGGTCGTTCGGAATTAGACGAACACTCTTTTGGAGTAAACACCTCGGAAATTGAGGTTCCTTTTACTTTAAGCAAGAGAAGCAAATCGGAATTTTTGCAGGAGGTTCGTGAAAAATTGAATCAAATTCAGGGTGTAAATTTTGCAATCGGTCAACCATTAGGACACCGAATTGATCACATTCTTTCGGGAACAAAAGCAAATATTGCCATTAAAATGTTTGGCGATGATTTGAGTCTCATGTTTCAAACTGCAAATCAAATTAAATCATTTATATCACCAATTGAGGGAGTTGTAGATGTGAATGTTGAACAACAGGTTGAAATTCCTCAAATACGAATTACACCAAGAAGAGATATGTTGGCAAAATATGGCATTTCCATTTCGCAGTTTTCAGAATTTATTCACGTAGCCTTTGGCGGTGCAAAAGTTTCTGATGTTTTCGAAGGAGTAAAGGCGTTCGATTTGGTTGTAAAATACAATGAAGAAAACCGCGGAAGCATTGCGGCCATTAGAAATTCTCTTATTGATACCTGGAATGGCAAGAAAGTACCATTTAGCTATGTTGCCGATATTAAATCATTATCAGGGCCAAATACCATTAGCCGCGAAAATGTACAACGCAAGCTTGTAGTTTCAGCCAACGTTGCAGACAGAGATTTAAGTGGTATTGTTGCCGATATTCAAAGCAGTATTGACGAAAATATCAAATTACCGGAAGGTTACAGGATTGAATATGGCGGACAGTTCGAAAGCGAAGCAAAAGCATCCAGAATATTAATACTGGCTTCAATATTTAGTTTACTGATTATATTCTTGTTACTATTCCAGGAATTTAAAAGCTCTCAACTGGCTGGTATTATCATGCTAAACCTTCCTTTAGCTTTAATTGGTGGTGTGTTTATCATCTTGTTTACTTCAAAAATGCTTAGCATACCAGCAATAATTGGCTTTATTACCTTATTTGGTATTGCAACAAGAAATGGAATTTTGCTGATTTCCAATTATCAAAATTTAAAAGAGAAAGGTTTACAATTAAAAGAGATTATTTTAAATGGATCTGTAAACAGGTTAAGCCCAATTTTAATGACAGCATTAACCGCTGCCCTCGCACTTATACCAATGGCTTTGGCAAGTGATGAGCCAGGAAATGAAATTCAGAGTCCTATGGCAATGGTTATTCTTGGAGGCTTACTTACCTCTACCCTTTTAAATATTTATGTAATTCCAATCGTTTATTTGGTGTTAAACAAGAAAAAGACAGAAAATGAATAAAATAATATTTGTAATCATGATATCAGTTTTGAGCCTTGCAGGTAAGGCTCAAAACAAGGTGCAAAATGTGCTTTTGTCTATCGAGA
>JAOARS010000377.1 GCA_025210415.1 Marinifilum sp.
AGTCAATTTCTTGAGAGTGGTTTTATTGATACTTTCCGTGTTTTCGATCAATCGCCAAACAAATATAGTTGGTGGAGTTACAGGGCTGGTTCCAGAGCCAAAAATCTGGGTTGGAGAATCGATTACCACATGGTAAGTGAAAACTTGCAAGAGAAGCTGAATGGTGCTTCAATACTTGCTGATGTGGTTCATTCAGATCACTGCCCAATTGTTGTGGAAATGGACTTTTAATGTATAAAAACTAAAGACCTGACAGGTTTTGAAAACCTGTCAGGTCTGGTCAATTTTATTATCTTTAATAGAACTTTAATCCGTTTGATATGCAAGCACTAGATGCTCTTGAATTTGGTCAATATTATCATATTTTTAATCGTGGCATTAATGGCTGTAATTTATTTGAGGATGAGAATAACTACCAATACTTTCTTAGTTTGTTTGAAAAGTATATCGAACCTATTGCGGATACCTATTGTTGGGTTTTAATGCCAAATCACTTTCATTTTTTGGTTCGGATAAAAGATACCAAAGACCTGACAGGTTTTGAAAACCTGACAGATCTAAAGCCTCCTCATCAATATTTTTCGAATCTATTTAATGCCTACACCAAAGCATTCAACAAACAGAACAAGCGCCATGGCGCTCTTTTTGAAAGACCTTTTAAAAGAAAGTTGGTTGATAAAGATGAATATTTCCGGCAGTTGGTTTTATACATTCACAACAACCCTGTACATCACGGTTTTTGCAATCACCCAATAGAATATGGTTGGAGTAGTTATGTAGGTTGTATTAGTTCAAAACCAACGAAAATAAAGCGACAAACCGTTATTGAATGGTTCGATAATAAGGAGAACTTTGAATATTATCACAATCAAGTTTTAGATATTGAGCCAATTGAGGAATGGATTGGAATTTAATAGTTTATTAGACCTGACAGGTTTTGAAAACCTGTCAGGTCTGGGTATTATTAAAACATACTCAGTATCTGCACACAAACAATTAAAAACACCATGGCGATTGGGTAAACCGTAGCATAGGCAATGGACTGTGCGCTTGAATCGGACATTCCATCAACAGCAGCCAATCCGGGTGTACTGGTCATGCTACCAGTTAAAGCGCCCAGTAGGTTTAAAATGTTCATTTTTAAAACAAAATGTCCAATAAGAGTAGTTATAATCATTGGAAGCAAAGTGATTCCAACGCCAATGGCAAATAAAGCCAATCCTGATTCCTGGAAAGTTTCTACCAAATGAGCTCCTGCACTGGTTCCCACCACGGCCAAAAACATTAGTAAACCCAATTGTCGAAGCAACTGGTTTGATGAGCCGGACATGGTCCACAGAATCGGTCCGGTTTTTCCAATTCTACTTAAAATCAGGGCAACCATTAACACACCACCAGTTAACCCAAGGCTAAAAGTAAAATTATCCGAAAAGGAAATTTTTAACTTCCCTACCAAAACACCCAGTACAATACCTGTTGCAATTGGGAAGAAATCGGTATCGGATAGTTTCTTGCTATCGTTCCCAAACAGGTGACGAACATTTTTAATGTTGCCCATACCGCAAGCTACAACCAGCTTATCTCCAAATCGGATTTCTGATTTTGAACTGGCTACCATATCGATCCCTGCTCTTCGAATTCGTGTGATACGTGCATTGTAGTTGGCCAATACGTTTAGCTGACCAATGGTTTTATTTACGACTTGTTTGTTGGTTACCAGCACCGATTCCACCACATAATCGCGACTTAAAGGAATCTTTTCCGCGGTCTCCTCACCAATTAGCATTTTTGCTTTTTCCAGTGCCTGTTCGGTTCCAATTAGCTTTACGATATCTCCTTTTTCAAGAATGGTTTCAGGCGAAGGTACTATGGTTTCTCCTTTATGCATTATTCTGGAAATATTTGCCTGTGTCATCGATCGAATCTTTAACTCCCGGATGCTTCGGCCAATAATATTTTCATTTTCTACCAAAAAATTCTTGTTAACAAGTTCTGGAAAATTCTGTTGCTCCTCATCTTCCAACTTTTTGGCTTCTTTATCGATATCAACCTTAAAAAGTTTTGGATACATTCTAACAAAAAGAATTACTCCAATTACTCCAAAAGGGTATGCAATACCATAACCAATTGATGCCATTGGCGATTGAGTAGATTCGATTGCAGCAGCCAAACCTGGTGTACTGGTTAAAGCTCCTGTAAGCAAACCAATTGCAATATCAGTATCAACATTAAATATTAAAGCAAGTAAAATGGTTAAAAGAGAAGCACTACCTACAAGTATAAATGCCAGAACAATTAACTCTCTCCCATTTTTTTTGAAGGATTCGAAAAAACCCGGGCCAGCCTGAATTCCAATGGTAAAAATAAACAGTGTTAAACCTATTTTCTGAATATCAGCAGGTATGCTTACCCCGTAATGGCCAAAAACCAAAGCAACGAAAATAACTGCCGAAACATCGAGTGAAATGCCTTTTACTTTAATATTTCCTACAATAAAACCAATTGCAACTATAAGAAACAAAACGAAATAAGTAGACGAGAGTAAATCCATGAGTGAGTGTTAGTTTATGCTTGTATTTCGTTGACAAAGGTAGAAATAAAAAATCGTGATTGAGGAATTGGAAAATCAATTCGGTTTTTGAATAATTAGATCTGTGAATGAGATATAAAGAAAAAAGCGATTAAGTTTCCCTAATCGCTCATGAAGTATTTTTATTAAAGGTTCTATTTCAATAAGAAATTGAAATCATCTTTTGCACTTAATTCGTAAGTTTCAATACCATTTTTAAAAATGCGGCACTGTCTGTCACCAATTAGTTTGATATTGTTATTTTCTACTAAAAACATTGTTGCTTCGCGTAAACCTGCTACATAAACATCAGGGTTTAACACCATAAATTCGTTAATCCGATCTTCACGAGTTTCTCCACCGTGTCCATCAGGATTTTTATCCAAATAATGAGGATTAATCTGGAAAGGAATCAAGTTCAATGCATCAAATCCCATTGGATCGATAATTGGCATATCGTTGGTTGTTTTAATTGTAGGACAAGTTAAATTCGATCCTGCACTCCAACCAATATAAGGAGCTTTTTTATTAATCACCTTATTTCGAATTGGTTGGGTGAGTTTATACTTGTGAATCAAATAAAGCAGATTCCAGGTGCTTCCTCCACCCACAACAATTGCTTCGGCTTCTTCAACAGCCTGAACAGGATCTTCGAAACGATGAATGGATACAACATCATGTCCAACTTCGTTGAATCTCTCTTTTACTTTTGCTTCGTAATCATCGAAAGATACTGTAACGCCTGCATATGGAATAAACAAGGCTTTTACAGGTTTTTCACCTAAAAACTCTTTGATATTGTGTTTCGGATAATCCAGGTATTCTTCTCCCGGATTCGTGGAATTACTGATTAATAATAATCTCATTAGTATTTAAATTTTAGGGTTCCGTATGATTTATAATGGATAGATGTAATAAAATTAAAAGTACTTAAAGTTATAAGTGCCTAAAATATTTAAAGTTAAAATACAAGATGTGAATACATAAGTACTATTATTCACTCACCCACTAAAAATCATATAGAGCCAATTTTAGTTTAAGCTATATTTAATTTCAGCTCTAAATTTAATTATTAATCAAAGAAAGAAGTGGTTCTTTTTCCACTAATTCTAAATATTTTTCCTGGCTCATTGGTCGCCTCGGAATAATAAATGCGAAAATACTTCCTTTGTCTATCTCACTGCTTACAATCATTTTACCATGATTTTTTATCAGGAAATCACGACACAAGGTTAATCCAAGGCCTGTTCCTTTCTCGGCAGCTGTGCCATCGGTAGTTTTTCCATCGTAAATGTTATCAATCTGATCAGGCATCATTCCAATACCATCATCAATAACCGATATTTTAACAAAGTACTTTCCAATCTCCGACCTAATTTCAACATTACCTCCCTTATTGGTAAATTTAATTGAATTGGAAATCAAATTTCTCAACACAGTATTAACCATGTTCCAATCAACAAATACTTCAACACTTGGATTCTCGGAAGTAAACAGTTTAATGGATTTTATCTTGGCTAAATCGCTTAATAAACCAATGTTTGAATTGATAATGGAACAAGCATCAACCATTTGTTTATTGGCAGATAATGTTGAAGTTTGATTTTTAGCCCAAAAAAGAAGATTTTCAAGTAGTTCATAAGCATTATCTGAGGAATGAAACAGGGCCTGTAAAAACTCCTCCTTATCTTCCTCTGTAAGATCCAAATCTTCCTCGCCCAAATACATCCTCAATCCATTACTGATATTACCAATAGCTCCACGTAAATCGTGAGCAATTAATGAGAACATTTTGTCTTTGGTATCATTGGCCACCCGAAGTTTATCTTCACTGATTTTAATGCGTTTCATAGCTCCAATCAGTTCTTCCTGATGTTGATGAACCAAACTGTTTTTCAAATGCAACAACTCATTATCTTTCAAATTATTTCTATACCTGATTATCAATATGAAAATTGCAAGAATGAAAACCATTAAAATTAACAATCCAACAATGTATTGGCGCGTTATTTTTAACTGTTGTTGCTGATTCTCATCTCTCAACAATTGATTTTCCTGATTCTTTATACTCATTGCATGTTGAGAATCCAACTCTTCAATCTTATTACTCAACTTTTCATCGGCAATGGAATCCTGATATTGCTGTAGCTTTTGAAAAGCTTGAACTGATTCTGCTTGCTTACCATTTTGAATATGATAATTGGCCAAGGTTCTGTAATAATCCCTGTAAAGTCTTTTAGATCTTAA
>JAOARS010000378.1 GCA_025210415.1 Marinifilum sp.
CCAGGCTATAAAACCAAAAGAATTCTTTATTTTGCTCAACAAGGAAAAAGGCCTAAACAACTAAATATTTCGATGGAAACAACTCCTTGGGTTAAATTTAAAGGAAATGTGGTTGATGAATACTCTGGGCGTGCGCTTGAACAAGCCAATATTGAAATAATTAATCGTAGTTATAAAATTAATAGTTTTTGCAAAACAAATGGCTACGGTGAATTTTCACAGGATATTGATCCTTCAAAATCGTACGATATTATAATCACACATGAAGGATATTTTACCAAAGTAATCACAAATTATCAATATCAATCCGATCATTTTGAACAAATTGAATTGCAACAATTCAACAAAAATGAAAACATGCAGCTGTTTGGTGTTGAATATGAAAAGAGTTCTGCTGAACTGAGTGAAAATACCATTGCCGAACTTGATAACCTGGCAAATTTATTACTTGTAAATCCAAACATTGCCATTCAGATTATAGGGTTCACCAGTATTGACAATGGTAAGAAAGACAATAAAATTCTTAGTTTGGAAAGAGCATCACAAGCTGCGGAATACGTAATATCGAAAGGGATTACAACCAATAGAGTAGAATACAAACCCGGAGGATACGATCCGGGGAAACCAGCTTTAACAGTTAAACTGTTAGAAGCATTTTAGCACATCGCAACATGACCATTATTATTATTGCAATAACAGTACTGGTATCATTAGCTGCATTTCAGAACAACGATTTGCTGTATAAATATCAGTTTAATGCCTATCAAATTATCAAAAGAAATCAATGGTACAGAATCATTACCTATGGCTTTTTACATGCAAATTGGGATCATTTGCTTGTTAACATGATTGTGCTTTATTTCTTTGGCGATGCTCTGGAATATTATTTTAGCTACAATTTTGGTTCTGCCGGAGTGTTTTATTTTATTGCTCTTTATTTAAGTGCCATAGTACTTTCAACTCTATACGATTTAAGAAAACACAAAGAACACTATCATTATAATGCTGTTGGAGCTTCTGGTGCTACTTCGGCTGTGGTATTTGCAACCATCTTTTTTGCACCATTACAACCAATTTATTTGTTTTTTGTAATTCCTATACCCGGAATTATTTTTGCTGCCGGATATCTTTATTATTCTTACTATATGGGAAAGAAAAATTTGGATAATATTGGCCATAGTGCACACTTCTACGGTGCTTTGTTCGGATTTCTGTTTCCATTAATCATTAAACCCAAATTATTCTCCTTATTTTTGCAGCAGATTCTCAATTTTTAAAGCATGCAAAAAGCAATATTTCTTGATCGCGACGGAGTAATAAATTCTGATGTGGGTCATTATTACATTTATCGGGTTGAAGATTTTGTGATTAATGAAGGCATTATTCCTTCTTTAAAAAAATTTTCTGAAGCTGGTTATAAATTATTTGTTGTAACCAACCAAGGAGGTATTGCTAAAGGAATTTATTCTGAAAACGATGTGAATAAAGTTCATGAACATCTTCTCTCTATTCTGGAAAAAGAGAACATTTATATTGAGAAAATCTATTTCTGCCCTCATCATGATAGTGTAACTGCTTGCGAGTGCAGAAAACCTAGTCCTTATTTCATAAAAAAAGCCATTAAAGATTATAATCTCGATTCGAACAAATCGTATATGATTGGAGATAGCTTACGCGATAAACAATCGGCAGAAGCAGCAGGGATAAAAGGAATAAAAGTTAATGCAAACGAAAACATTGGTCCTTATTGCGATCAGATTTTAAAAGGCGAATTATAGCATGAGCTTATCGGAATATATCAATTTAAACGGTGAACTTTTTCCAAAAAATAGTAATGTTTTTGGTGCTGAAAACCGTGCATTCAGATATGGAGATTCTCTTTTTGAAACCATTCATTCAAATGGTACCGAAATTCAATTTTTAGATCAACATTTAGATCGATTAATTAAAGGGATGAAAACCATTGGAATGATTGTGCCTGAAAATTTCAGAGATCAACTGAAAATCAACATCACTTATTTGATTAATAAAAACAAGTCTTTTACAGGTACGAGAATCCGCTTGAGCGTATTTAGAAATAATGGTGGTTTGTATACCCCAACCAATAATACCATTTCTTACCTTATTGAAACTTCTCGTCTGGAAAATGATCAATATGTACTGAATAAAAAGGGGCTTAAAATTGATGTTTATCAAGATTGCAGAAAATCATCAGATTTAATTTCTCAATTTAAAACCGGTAATGCCATACTTTTTATTATGGCTGGAAATTACAAGGTCAAAATGCATTTGGATGATTGCTTGATTCTTAATGAAAGAGGAAACCCAATTGAGAGTATCAGCTCAAACCTGTTCATTGTTAAAAACAATATTCTAATAACCCCTTCGGTTGAAAGCGGTGCAGTTAGTGGTATTATGCGGGAACAATTAATCGAAATTGCCTTAAAGTTGCATATGACGGTTTATGATGATTGTATTGTTACTCTCAATGACTTACTTGAAGCAGATGAAATATTTTTAAGCAATGCTATTAGCGGAATCAGGTGGGTTGTAGCCTATAAAGAACGCAGGTATTTTAATAAAACAGCAAAACTATTGCTTGAAGAATTAAATAAAAACACCTTCAAATTTTAATTCATACTCGGATTTTCGGGAAAGTTAGACCACATACGGTATCTGCCACCTAGTTTACGTAGTGATTGTTCCCACAAATTATCATTGCTTAGGCTCATAATGCTATGAACATCAATTTGGCTGACCAACCATGAATTTTCTTTAATTTCCTCGTTCAATTGTCCTGCGCTCCAGCCGGAATATCCTGCAAAAAACCTTACCTGATGAGGCAAAGCTTTCTTCTGCTCAATCAAATCTTTTAAAACATTAAAATCACCTCCCCAATACAAATTGTCAAAAATATGAATGCTATTAGGAATTAATTCCGGTATGGTGTGGATATAATAAATTCTGTTGGTATCAACAGGGCCGCCTACAAACACATCGCCATCAAAATGAGCGATACTAACCAAAACCTCATCAACCGTTAAGTTTATTGGTTTATTCAGAACAAATCCTACGGCACCATCATTGTTAAATTCTGCCAATAATACAATCGAACGTTTAAAATATCTTCCTTCCAAAAAAGGTTCAGCAATTAACACCTTCCCTTTTTCAGGATTAATATTATTGTTTTCTATTCTGAATAAATCCGAAGTTCCGTCCACACTAATCATTTTAAGTTTTCAGATACAAATTAACCAATTTTGTCTAAGAAAAAAAGAATTAATCCTTGCGAAAATCGGTTCTATATGGAATTTAGTGGGCAATCAAATTATTTAATGATTCCACAGCTAACTTTGTTTTGCTCAAGCCGCAAGTCTCATCCTTTTTCCATTGATAAAAAAGGATGCAAAAAATCTAGGGCGTGTAAGCTCAAACTATTTATACTTGAAAAATTTAAGTGCGGCGGGGTAATCTTCGAACAAGTTTTCAGCTTCCCCGTCTTTCTAAAAATTTTTCCGCGTCTAATCAGCTTGACCTTCCAATGCCCACTTTGGTCAACGCAACAAGGTAAAGGTAGATAATAATGAGTCTAAAGAACTACCCACTCCAAATCATACAGGGCCAAAAATCTTATTGATTCCTCATAATTAGTTAGTACAAAGCAGACAAAATAATTATATTTAACACCTGCTAACCAAATTACCAACAATGATTAAAAGATTTATCTTCTCCTTATTTTTTATATTTTTCTTCTTATCAACTCAATGTGTTACAGCAACAATTTCCAATGAGAATTCTGCACCTGATATTTTTTCCATAGAATTGCCCAAGATTATTATTGCTGATATTCCGTCAGAAATAAAGCTTCACATTAAAAATGAGAATTATTTCAAGTACGATTCGGTTTTGGTTAAGGTTAATGAGCTTGAAATTTGGAGCAAAACAGAGAAAGATCTCTTAATAATTCCTTTTGTATTTAAGGGAACCGAAACTCTTTCGATTAACTTATCTCAACAAGTACAAAAAATAAATTATTCAGCTATTCCCCTTTGGATGTCGATTTTACCTCCTTTAATTGCTATTCTTATGGCTCTGATATTTAAAGAAGTGTTTTCTGCATTATTCGTTGGTTTGTTCTCAGGTACTTTAATCATTTTTGGATATCAGGACATATCTTTATTCTCGGCATTTTTTAAAGCAATTTTTGCCATTTCTGATACCTATATCATTCAATCACTGGCAGACACAGGTCATATCTCGATAATCGTATTTTCCATGTTGATTGGAGCAATGGTGAATTTAATTACACAAAATGGAGGCATGCAAGGAGTGGTAAATAAGCTCTCGCGTTTTGCAAATAGTTCACGATCGGGTCAGTTTGTAACATGGATTTTGGGTATTTTGATATTTTTTGATGACTAAGCCAATACACTGGTTGTTGGCAACACCATGCGACCTGTAACGGACAAATTAAAAGTCTCACGAGAAAAGCTTGCATACATCGTAGATTCAACTGCAGCACCAGTTGCATCCATTGCCATGATTACAACCTGGATTGGAATTGAATTGAGTTACATTCAATCTGCAACAACTCAAATCAATATCGACGAAAGTTCGTATAGCATTTTCCTAAATTCCTTACCAACCCGATTTTATCCTTTCTTCACTCTCTTTTTCATTCTCATGATTGTAATAATGAAAAAAGATTTCGGGCCAATGTACAAAGCTGAAAAACGTGCTAAATCCAATTTAAAAATTACAGAAATCAATAACAATCCAAATGATGAAATAGAAAATATTGAAATTTCGCCTGAAATTCCTACCCGATGGTACAATGCAGGAATTCCTGTTTTGGTTGTGATACTAGGAACTTTTGCAGGTTTAATTTATACTGGCTGGAATGCTGAAGTTTGGAATGATGCTTCTGTTCCTTTTGGAACAAAACTATCACATATTATTGGTGCTTCCGATTCTTATTTAGCTCTTCTTTGGTCATCGATAACGGCTGTTTTAATAGCAGCTGCACTAAGTATCGGACAAAAAATTCTGAGCTTAAAGAAAACCATTGATGCTTTGGTAAAAGGCTTTAAAACCATGCTTACAGCAATTCTAATATTAATTTTAGCATGGGCCTTAGCTGATATTACAAAGGATTTGCACACAGCAGATTTTATTTCAAAAATTTTAATTGCAACAGAAGTTCCTCCACAATTTCTACCAACATTTACTTTTATATTATCAGCATTAATCGCTTTCTCTACTGGCTCGTCGTGGGGAACAATGGCAATTTTGTATCCATTAATTCTTCCCGCTTCTTGGGCTCTTTGTATTTCAGCAGGAATGATAGATGCTGAAAGTATGAACATTTTTTACATTACAGTTTCTGCTATTTTAGCTGGCTCTGTCCTTGGCGATCACTGTTCTCCAATTTCCGACACAACAATTCTAAGCTCATTGGCAAGTTCTTGTAACCATATAGAACACGTTCGTACACAATTACCTTATGCATTAACTGTTGGTTCTGTTGCTATTTTATTGGGTTTATTACCTGCTGCTTATGGCATAAGTTCCTGGATATTAATTCCAACAGGCTTTTTAGCTTTATTTTTGATTGTAAAATTCTTTGGAAGAAAATAAAAAAACCCGGCATATAAAGGGGTACAATGCCGGGTGAAAATCTTATGCTGACTTGCAAATTATCTTCTCAGACAATTAACCACTAACCACAATGAATCAAATCAACACTAACTAAAAGTTTTTTCATATATATGACGCCTAAAACAGCAAAAAGGGTTACCCTTTAATCTATTTTCTTTAGCTTTTTAACAAATTTTAACTTTTGGTGGTAATTTAAGACCATTTTATCTGAAAATATTAATCCCAAATCCGCTTATCCCATCAAAATTGTTCTTTTACAGGGAACATTAATTCTGCAATGATTTCAAATTCTATAATAAAAAAACGATCATCCCCCTATGAATGATCGTTTAATGCTATATAACATAGCCCTTTAGAATTGTGCCCTTTTATATCATTACCATTAAATCGGCACGAAATTTCTTGTTTTGAACAATACTAAAACAG
>JAOARS010000379.1 GCA_025210415.1 Marinifilum sp.
TAATATCAAAATAATCCAAAAGACCTTCCGGAAAAAAAAGAGAGAGTAGAGAATGTGGCATAGTGAATCTGAATTGTCGTGTGTCCGGCTAAAGATATTAATTTGAAGACTCAAAACCCAACTTTTGAAACTGATCCATTTATATCATCTAATTATCCTTAACCAAACGGAAGCCTATGCTTTCAACACTAGCTTCCAAATAAGTTATATTTCTATTGGAACCTTTCCAAAATGCACCATTGTTTCCATATTTATCTATTCTGAAATAACCTTCCGATTTAAGATCAAAAGCTCCTCCTCTTGAAACCATAAAATTTCCTTTTTCATTTTTAGGGTTTGTAAGTTCCAATGCATCATATGCCAAATATCCTGTTCTATCATAAGTATCTGCACACCACTCCCACACATTTCCTGTCATATCGTACAATCCCAATTCATTAGCTAATTTTTCTCCAACCGGGTGAACTTTCATACTGGAATTATCTTCATACCAAGCTACAGTAGCTAAATTATCATTACCTGCAAATTTATATGCTTTAGATTTGTTTCCACCTCTGGCTGCAAACAACCACTCTGCCTCAGTTGGTAATCGATAGTTTTCCCCAGTTTTTTCATTAAGTTTTTTAATAAATTCCAAGGCTTCAGCTTTGGAAATATTATTAACAGGATAGTTTCCTCCTATAAAGCCTTTAGGTTTTGTTCCCATAATATTCAGCCATTGTTCTTGCGTAACTTCATATTTTGCGATATAATAATCATCCAAAGTTACTTTGTAGGTTGTTTTTGATGCTGGCACAACAATTTTATAAGTGCCACCATTAACCAAAACCATTTCTTTATCAAAACCTGATACGACCTTTACATTAAATTGTACAAATCCAAAATCGGATGGGTCAGCACCTGCCGTACTCAACACCTCTACTTGCAGGGGAGTTGTTTTATCAGCTTCCACGCTAAAAGCCAGGGCAAGAGGTTTTTTAACCTTTGAAGCTAAGGCCGAACCACTTAAAGGAGCGGCATAAAGCGTTTTGTTATCTTTATTTTGCAATTCAAAACGCACAAGTTCATAATCCGAGCCTACCCACAACTTAATTTCATCACTAACTAACTTTCCCGACCCCCAATCAGAAACTTTAATCTTTTTGAGGTCATAGTCCTGAAAAACTGAACCTCCTTTTTTAATACTAACAATAGCATGGGTAACTTCACTTAAATCACCGGCATTTTTAGTTTTTGAATGTTTTAATTTGTTCGTGTTAATGTTAAAAGAGAGTTTACCATACTCTGTTGGCATAACAACATCATCTTTACTACATGAGACAAATAAAAATATTATTAACATTGCACTGATTAACGAAAATTGTTTCATTTTATTTTTTTTATGATTTGATTGTATTTAATAACAAAGTTTAAACTTTCTGTTGTCATTAACCCTAAACGCTCGTTATGTAGCTAGTGTTGCAACAAATAAAATATTTTTTCTCACAATGCAGATAATCTATCTGTTACAATAGTATTTTTTTATTTTTACATTTCCGTTGCAACGCTACCCCCAATTATTTCGTTATGGGTTTAAACAGCGTTTTTCTGCAAATTACAGAAAAGAAAAAAGAGCTTTGAATATTAGTACAACCAATAAAAATAAATTATACAAACAATTGTTTGAAGAATTTAGCGGTTATGGATTATCCATTGCTCTTAGATTTGTAGGCTGTAAAGAAGACGCTTGGGAAGTTTTAAACGACAGTTTTTTAAAACTTTTTTCTTCAATGCAAGAGGATATGGAAAAAAAACAGATCAAAGCATTCTTGCGACGCATTGTAATCAATACTGCTATTGATTATTACCGAAAATCTAACAGAAGACCTGATCATCTGGATTTGGATGAAAACATACAAGACGGATGGACATCGGATGTTGAACAAAAGCTATCGGCAGAGGAAATATTAAAAGCTTTGCATCAATTGCCACAAGTACAACGATTTATTTTTACTCTTCACGAAATAGAAGGATACAATCATGATGAAATATCTAAAAAGCTAGAGATAAATGTTAGTACTTGCCGAAGTCATTTGAGAAGAGCTAAGTTTAGTTTACAACAAATTCTAAAGTTCCATGAAAGACAATTGGGATAGCAACTGGTCGAAGTATATCAAATCAACACTGGATGATTATCATCCTCCGGTTCCTGATAGTCTTTGGAATAATTTGGAAAGCAAAACACCTGTTGCAAAAAAATCTATATTTTTTACAGGTAAGTTCTTTTCAAGAGTAATATTTTCTATTGCCCTGGTAGTAGGAATTTATTTCCTGTATACAAATAATGATAAACTTAACAAAACTAAAGTAAGTGAGCAACTTACCTCCAATAATTCGATAGAAATTAACAAAACAACTCAATTGAATTCCTTAGCCGAAAATTCAAATATTCACACACCTGTTACTGAAACAAAAAAAACACAATCAGAACTTTCTACAGTTGCCAATCAATTAAACGCTATAAATAAATCAATCGTTTCTGAGTTTAAAGAAACTGTAACAAAGAGTCAAAGAACATCAGAACCAATTATAAATCAGCGTTATTTAAAAACTACTATAGTGCAACCTGAGCTTCCTATATTTTTAAAAGAGATGCGTCATAAGCATATAAATATTAAGCATAAAAAGAAAAGAACGATAAAAAAAGAATTTAACATTGATTTTGAGAGTGGTATACAATCAATTGACTCTTGGAGTTTTATTACCGGTATTCATGCTGAGTACAATTGGAATAGATTGGGAATTTACGGCGGAATGCATTACAGTCCGCATCAATTAAGAGAATTTATATCAGGCGAAGGAGCTGAAAATTCAACCGTAAAAGTTTTAACTGCCGATAAAATTCAACACCGAATCAATTTTTTCTCGGGAGTTAGTTTTCATGCCATAAACACCAAAGATAAACGCATATCAGCAAATGCCGGAATTTTATCTAAAACAATATCTCTTAATGGTAGTTCTGAGTTTTATACTCCTTTAATGATTTCTACCGGAATAAAAGTTCGTTTACCTTTTTTAAGAAAGTACAATACAAGCATTTATTACAATTACTTATTTAATCTTTCCAATCAAAAATCAAATGGTCACCAAGTTGGAATCCGCTTTCAGTTGTATCGCCAAAAGTAAATTACTGTATCCTTAACATTTAATGCCATTCCTAAATTCAACCGATATTAAAAGAGCTTGCCGAATACAAAAACAAAACGCACTACAAAAATATGCAATGCGTTCTCTATATTTTATCGCCCCTTCGACTTCGCTAAGGAACCTGCTATCCTATTTTTTTCTTCAGTAATTCTCTTAAGTTTAAAGCAACTGCATATCATACAGTTTTTTGTAGGCTCCATCTTTCTCTATTAGTTCATCGTGTTTACCACGTTCTACAATTTCTCCTTCGTGGAACACACAAATTAAATCAGCATTTTTAACAGTTGACAAACGGTGTGCTATAACCAATGAAGTTCTATTCTCCATTAATTTATCCAAAGCATCCTGAACCAATCTTTCCGATTCGGTATCCAGTGCAGATGTTGCCTCATCCAGGATCATAATTGGTGGGTTTTTAAGCACCGCACGGGCAATACTCAATCGCTGGCGCTGACCGCCTGAAAGCTTACTTCCTCTATCCCCAATGTTGGTATGGTATCCATTCTCGCTTGCGCTGATAAAATCATGCGCATTGGCAATTTTAGCAGCTTCAACCACATCTTCCATTGTAGCATTGTCAACACCAAATGCAATGTTATTAAAAATGGTATCGTTAAACAAAATTGATTCCTGGTTTACATTCCCCATCAGGTTACGCAAGTCTCTCATTTTGTAATCACGAATATCAACACCATCCACATTAATACTTCCCTCGTTCACATCGTAAAATCTTGGTAGTAAATCCACGAAAGTGGTTTTACCTGAACCCGACTGACCAACCAATGCCACAGTTTTCCCTTTCGGGATTTCCAGGTCAACATTTCTCAATACTTTTCTTTCTCCGTTGTATGAGAAGGTGATGTTTTTATATTCTATTGAGCTTTTAAATTCTGACACCTCATTTGCATCCTCTTTATCAGTAATTGTTGATTTAGCATCTAACAATTGATCGATACGATCCATAGCGGCTAAACCTTTCTGAATAGTGTAAGCAGCTTTTGAAAAAGCTTTTGCAGGTGCAATAATTGAGAAGAACATTCCAAGGTATACAACAAAAGTAGAACCATCTAAGTTTCCTGTTCCATTTAGGATTAACATTCCACCATAGCACATAATCACCAACATTACCAAAGTTCCCATGAATTCACTTACAGGATGTGCCAACACATATCGACGCATCATGCTGTTCATTATTCGTCTATACGAATTACTTTCCTCAGCAAAACGCATATTCATTTTTTCTTCGGCATTAAATGCTTTGATAATTCTTAAACCAGATAAACTCTCCTCAATGGTAGATAAAATATCTCCCATTTTGTTCTGGCCATCCCTTGAAGATCTCTTCAGTTTCTTACCTGTTAAACCAATAATATATCCTGCTATGGGTAACATGATAAACACAAATAGTGTTAACTGAGGACTAATTACCAACAAACCAATCAAATATACCAGAATCAAAATCGGATTCTTGAATATCATATCTATCGAACTCATTACAGAATTCTCAACCTCCTGTACATCACCTGTTGATCGGGCAATAATGTCTCCTTTCTTTTCAGCTGAGAAAAAGGGAAGTGGCAATGAAATCATTTTATTATATATAATTTGGCGCATATCTCTTACCACTCCATTTCGAATATTCACACTATGATAGGAGGCCAGGAAAGCAAAAAGAACTTTCAAAAACACCAAGATTAATACAATGGCAGCAATAAAAAATAATGCATATTCAGCACTATACTCATCCTTAATAAAAGTAATGTAGTAATTGAAATTGTGCATCATCACTTTAGTACTTAGTTCCCAAGGCATTTTTTCATACACCGCAACTTCAACACTTTTATTAAAAAATGTATCTAATACAGGTATAACAGCACCCAATGAAAAAACACCGAAAATAGCTCCCAACAAATTGTAGACAAACATCATAATGGTATCTCCTTTGTAAGGAGGAAGAAAGCGCTTAAGAACTTTAATAAAATCTTTCATTAAAAGTATAAATGGTTAAACATTATTATTGGGATTATTTTATGCTTCCCCCAATAAAAACAGGCTGTAAAAGTACAACTCTTACAGCCTAAAAACAAAGTATTAACAATTTTTAAAAGATACTTAGATTCCTGTATAATTATCAGGACTAATTGTCTTTAATTGAGCTTTTAACTCATCGTTAATTTCAAGCGTATCGATAAATTCTGCGATACTATCTTGAGTAACATGAGTATTTGTTCTGGTTAAAGCTTTTAATGCTTCGTATGGATTTGGATATCCTTCGCGACGCAAAATGGTTTGAACTGCCTCTGCAACAACGGCCCAGTTTGCTTCCAAATCAGCATCGAATGCTTCTTTTGCAATAATTAACTTATCTAATCCTTTTAGCAATGATTTGAATGCAATAATGGTATGAGCAAAAGGAACCCCAATATTTCTTAATACTGTTGAATCTGTAAGGTCGCGCTGCAAACGAGAAACAGGTAACTTAGTAGCCAAGTGCTCGAATGTTGCATTGGCCAAACCAAGGTTTCCTTCCGAATTTTCGAAATCGATAGGATTCACTTTGTGAGGCATTGCCGATGATCCAACTTCACCTTTCTTGATTTTTTGTTTGAAATAGTTCATCGAAATGTAAGTCCAGAAATCACGGTTCAAATCAACCAAAATGGTGTTGATGCGTTTCAGGTTATCGAAAATCGCACCCATATTGTCGTAGTTCGAAATCTGAGTTGTTAGCTCTTCTCTTTCCAATTTTAAAACATCATTCACAAAGTGATTACCAAACTCTGCCCAATCTACTTCCGGATATGCTACATGGTGCGCATTGAAGTTACCTGTTGCACCACCAAATTTAGCTGAACAAGGCACGCTCTTTAACAAATCCAATTGTTTCTTCAATCGGTAAACGTAAACCTGAATCTCTTTCCCCAAACGAGTTGGAGAGGCTGGCTGACCGTGAGTACGAGCCAGCATTGCAATTTCTTTCCAATCTTCCGAAAGGCTTTCCAATTTTGCAATCAGTTGGTCCAACAGTGGGTAATATACATCGTGTACAGCATCGCGCAAAGAATATGGAGTTGCTGTGTTATTAATATCCTGAGAAGTTAATCCGAAGTGGATGAATTCTTTGTATTGCTCCAGTTGTAAAGCATCGAATTTTTCTTTGATAAAATACTCAACTGCCTTTACATCGTGGTTGGTTACACTCTCGATATCCTTCACTTTTTGCGCATCTTCAACCGTAAAATCAAGGTAAATGCTACGCAAATCGGTATATAAATCTTTGTTAAAATCTTTCAACTGTGGAAGAGGAACCTGGCAAAGAGCAATAAAATATTCTACTTCAACCAACACTCTGTAACGTACCAAAGCGTACTCTGAAAAATACTCACCCAATACGTCTACTTTGTCACGGTAACGCCCGTCAACCGGCGAAATTGCTGTTAAACTCTGCATTTCTAAAATATTAAATGTCAATAATGGTTATTTAGAGCCACAAAGGTAAGTAAAAGCAACGAATTGTGATAAATATGGTGCAAGATTATGAATCACTTAAAGTCCGTTTGGGAATATAGTTATCTGTTTATGTATTTTAACCTGCAGTATGAATTCTAAAATCTATTGGAATTCCAATAAAAAATGGATGTTTTTTATCAGTGCTGGTACGTTTTTTATACCATCCTTCAACTGTCGAATAATCAACTCATTATAGATTTCGGAAATTTCTAGTGCGGAAACCATTCATTTCCGCACTAGAAACCATGCATTCCCAGTGCGAAAAGCATATATTACCGCACTAGAAATTTTTTATTATCAAATTGGGCATAAAAAAATGCTACCGAAGTAGCATTTCATTACAGCCAAAATAATAAGCTTTGTTAGTTCAAGGAAATTTTATCGTCGGGGTGGGCTTCATTCCACATGGCAATAAATTCTTCCTTGCTTTTTCCGATATTTGCTTTGTTCTCAACCGTTCCTGTAAATGCTCCTTGAGCATTCAAGGCACTTTTGATGTATTTATCCAAACGGTGCGATACTGCTATCTTGCCCTCTGTATCTATTTTCGGAAGATAAGTCCCCAGACCTTCGAGCTTTACGCCTTGTCCTTGTTTATTAAAAAAGATTACTGTATCGGCCAGTTCTGCCAATACCATTTGAATTTGCCCTTTGTTTAATCCTGTTCGGGATGCTATGTATTCAACAACTTGTTGCATTCCTGCAGTTTTTGCAAGTTTGATTTTGGGCCTGAATGCATTTAATGCTTTTAAAAGATTTGCCATAAGACATTACAATTTAAATAGTATTTGTTTTAGTTTCAGTTCTAAAACAATTGGCTGTCTATGTTTAGAACTCAACGATTAATTTAACAATTAAATAAATTATACACAAATATATTTTTAACATTGTACTAATTCATTTTCTTACCTCCAGTAATAACAGGCAGTTAAGCAGATTGAAAACACATAAACCTGCTGTGAAACATATTTTTCATCTTCTTATACCATTTTGAAAATGAAGTGAGCTATCTTGATTATTTGGTATACTCAACAGATTTAGCTTTTCGGGAATTTTGGCGAATTTATTTTTTTCTTTATCAAGTCAAAATTTTCAAGCATAGCCGTAGCTACGGTTTAAAATTTTGAAGCAGGGAAAGGGAAAAAGAAAGAGCGAAAAACCCGAAAAGCTATGTGTATTGAGTATA
>JAOARS010000380.1 GCA_025210415.1 Marinifilum sp.
CAACCGACAACCGATAACCGACAACCGACAACTGACAACCGATAACTGATAATTTGATATGTGGTATTTAGAATAGAGTTATTGAGAATCCGAACCCAAGTCGGAATCTCAAACCAACAACCGACAACCAACAACCGACAACCGATAACTGATAATTTGATATGTGGTATTTAGAATAGAGTTATTGAGAATCCGAACCCAAGTCGGAATCTCAAATCAACAACTGACAACCGATAACCGATAACCGATAACCGACACCTGAACTAAGCTTTCTTTAGCGGAATTGAAAAATAAAACGAAGTTCCCTTATCCTTTATGCTGCTTACACGTATCTGCCCACCATTCAATTCAACAAATTCTTTGCTCAACATTAAACCAAAGCCTGTTCCAGTTTCGTTTGCAGTGCCTTCGCTGGTAAAAACAGTATCGATTTTAAAAAGTTTTTTTACTTGATTTTCAGTCATTCCAATTCCTTCATCCTTAACCTGAACAATGGCAAAATTCTCCTTTTTAATCGCACGTAATAATATGGTTTGGTTTGCATAGGAATATTTAATCGCATTCGACATCAGGTTTCTAATTATGGTATCAATCATTGCTTTATCAGCATTTACGAGTAAATTATCGAAATCACCCTCAACATTAATATCTTTTAATGATGCCAAATTTTTATGTAGTTCCAGATTTGTTTGCATTACTTCTGACAGATCAAATACTTCTTTGTTCAATTTGAATTTACCTTTCTGAACATTTGCCCATTCCAATAAACTTTCAAGCAATTTGAAAGTATCATCCGAACTTTTGTAAATCATTTCGGTAAGCTCCTTTTTCTCCTCCTCCGATAACATATCTGCATCATGTATCAACATTTTGGAAAATCCGCGAATTGCATTAAACGGATTTCTTAAATCGTGACCAATAATGGATAAAAACCTGTCTTTTGCCTTATTGGCCAATAACAAATTCTGGTTTGCATCCTGTAGTTGTACTGTTCTTTCAGAAACCTGTTTTTCCAATTCAATCATATGTTGTTTTGCTCTTCGCTTACTATACTCAGCAGAAAAATATATTATCAATAATATCAAGATTAAACCAGACAATAAAGCATACCAACGCAAATACCAAACTTGATTTACTTCCAATGGGATGATCTGATGTTCACTCCATGCGTAATTTCCTTCATGCTTACAGCGAATATAAATCTCATAATTACCTGGTTCCAAATCTGAAATAATTACCTGGTTCTTATTAGATAATTCTTTCCAATCAGTTATTTTTTTGTTCCCTTTAACAATACAATATTGAAACTGATTTTGTTTTTGGGGATAAATGGTGGCTGTTACATCCAACAGTAACATGGAACCCGATGTAACCTCCAAAAAAGTATTTGGTTTAATAAATTGAGATTCTTCCTTTGCTATGTGAACTATTGGTTTAGGTGTTCGCGGAATCGTATCTGATATGTGTGCATATGCAAGGCCGTTTGAAGTTCCGATCCACAAAAACCCATTTTCATCGATTATTAAATTGCCAATTGTAAATGTTTTTGATGGTAATCCCTGATCGGTAGTAAACAGGGAGATATCATCTTTTCGCTTACGAACAACTCCTCTGCTTGTAGTTACCCATATTGCATTGTATTTATCTACTGTTATTGCATTAATTTCATTTTTACTAAAATCGCCTAAATTAACTCCCTCAACATTTGAATTGTAATACTTATACAAACCTGCCGAACTTCCAATGTAGAGCGTATCTTTTATCAATATCAGGTCACGTACCCAAAAATCACCATTACTAATACCTGGTATTTCTTCACTAATATTATCAAACTTGTCTAACTCTCTATTGTATTGATACAAATACGAATGCTTGTATTCGCCTCCCACAAACAGCATCTTATTTCTACCAATACAAATGTCTTGAACAATTCGTCTGCCCTTAAATTCTTTCAGGTAACTTTTTATCGATCCATCGTTCAGGTTCACTCTAAACAGTTCTTTGTTGGCCACAACCCACACAATATTGGAAGAATCAAATTCCAAATCGGTAATGCTTCGGGTACTTATTTTAATGGTTTTGTCTAACTCATTTTTTATATAAAGCAAAAGTTGTCCCTGTTCTGTTCCAATTATGGTGTAATCTCCAAATTGTTGAAAAACATTTAATGATCCTTCAAAAGAAATATCCATTACATCAATATTCTGTTCATCAACTACCTTATACAAATTATTTCTACCAGCACAAATAATGTTGCCATCCGGTGATTTTCTAATACAGGCCACATATTCCGAATTAGCTGTTAGAAACTGTGAGCTGAAAAATTTTTTCTCCATTACAATGGCTCCGGAGTTAGTAGAAACCCAATACTTTCCAAAATCATCCAAAAATAAATCATTCACTGTATAGTAAGGAAATCCTCCTACCGTGTAAAATCTGTGTTCCTCGTTCAGTTGTATTTCAATCAATCCCTGAAACCAAGTTCCTGCAAGAATTCTGGTATCATCAATTCGTTCGAAACATGATGCAATAATTTCCTTTGATATGGTTTCGCTATGAACTACCCGTCCTTTAAAATCGAAGATAATCTTTATTACCCCCAAAGAGGTTCCTAACAAGAACTCACTGGCTCCTATTTTAAAGGAAGAATGAACCAAAAAACCAGGTTGATATAAGGATTCGATAAACGAATTACTTCTTGGGTCGTAATTGTAAAACCATCCTTTTTGTGAAACAACAATCAGGTTTCCATTGTCACATTCTAAAAACTGGAAAGATCTTGCATATGAACTGGTAAGGTTTTTTTCATTCATTTGGTATTTTTCAACCGTACCATTGTTCAACCTATAAACATGGTTGTAATCGGAAATCCAAATTTGTTTTTTGTTATCCTCGAATACATGTTTAGGATATTTTGGAGCCGATGGGTCTAAATTACACTCTAATAAAAGTTCTATCCTATGCGATTCAAATGAAGGATTAATTTGATAAATGGCATCATCAGAAACAGCAATTAACTTACCACTGCTAAGCTTGAATAATTCTTTAAAATATTGAGATTTACCCTCTGGCAACTCATATAAATTAAAATTGTCGTTTATCAAAGAATAAATTCCTCCATCGGTAGCAAAATAGTATATCCCAAGAGAATCCTGCCCTGCTGATTTTACAAGTTCATCGGTAAGTTTATTTTGCTTATTGTATTCGTGAAATCGAAAATCTATTCGTTGTGCTAAGGTATATTGCACACATGCAACTAGAAATAATACAACAACTGTAAGTTTATTTATCGATAGCAGCTTGGTCATATAACAGTTTTAAGGAAATCTCACATTAGAAGTGAGTAGTCACATCCCTAAACGATATTATCATTAATTTGTTTCAATAAATCATAGCAAAATCGGTCATTCATCAAACAAAAACAACTATTTGAAGTAATTTTCGAATCATTTATCACTATAACAGTTCGTTAGTTTTTAGTCATTGGTCACTAACCTGATGATTAAAAAACATTAACCAATGTATTGTCATTAAATACACATTGAGTTGCATATAGATTTTTATAAAAAAAGCCTGGCAATTAACCAGGCTTTACAATATCTATATGCAATATATTACTTTAGTCCATTCAGAATTCTTTGAGTATCAGAAGCAATAACCAACTCTTCGTTAGTAGTTACTACCATTGCTTTTACGCTCGATCCTTCTTTTGAGATAACTGCATCCTTACCTCTTAGTCCATCATTCTTCTCAGCATCAAAATCAAGCCCAAGGTATGCAAAATCCTTAATAATTTTCTCACGAGATACTGAATCATTCTCTCCAATACCACCGGTAAACAGAACCAAATCGACACCACCCATTGATGCTGAGTATGACCCTACAAACCTCTTCACACGATATGCGAACATATCCAATGCCAATTGAGCTCTTTCATTTCCTCCCTCAGCAGCAATTTCCAAATCTCTCATATCCGAAGAAATACCAGAAATACCAGCTAAACCTGATTGCTTGTTAATTAATTTGTTCGTCTCTTCGATAGAAAGGTTTTTCTTCTCAGCAATATATAGAAGTGCACCTAAATCAAGATTACCAGTACGAGTACCCATTAACAAACCTTCGTTTGGTGTAAAACCCATTGAAGTTTCAACCGATTTACCACCATCAATTGCACAAACCGAAGCACCATTACCCAAGTGGCAGCTTACAATCTTTTTATCTTCAATGTTCCATCCTAAGATTTCACAAGCTTTGTTCGCTACATATTTGTGACTGGTACCGTGGAAACCATACTTACGAACTCTGTAGTTTTCGTAGCAATCGTATGGTAAACCATACATAAATGCCTCTGCAGGCAGAGTTTGGTGGAATGATGTATCGAATACTGCAACTTGTGGTAAGCCCGGAAGTAATTTTTCCATTGAAAGGATACCTTCAAGGTTAGCAGGATTATGAAGTGGAGCCAATTCACAACAAGTCGCAATATTTTCTTTAGCTTTCTCGTCGATTAAGGCGCTATCTTTAAAAAATTCACCACCATGCGCTACACGATGACCAGCAGCATCAATTTCTTTCAAATCAGAAATTACACCATGTTCTTCGCTCACCAATGCTTTAAGTACCAAATCAATACCTACACTATGATTTGGGATATCCTGTACCAACTCAAATTTACCTTTTCCTTCTGGTTTGTGAGTTAATACACCTTCTTTTAGACCAATTCGCTCTACAAGACCTTTTGCCAACAAAGTAGCCTCTTCACCCATATTCAACAACTGATATTTCAAAGAAGAGCTACCACAATTAAAAACTAGAACGTTCATCTGATTTTGTTTATTTTTTAGTTTGGATTTTTTATTTACTTGAGTTCTTTTTCATTTACATTCCTGCGGCTTGATTTGCAGTAATAGCAACAAGATTTACGATATCGCTTACCGAACAACCTCTTGACAAATCGTTAATTGGAGCTGCCATACCTTGAAGAACAGGACCTACTGCTTCGGCACCAGCCAAACGTTGTACCAATTTGTATCCAATGTTACCTACTTCGAGAGTTGGAAAAACCAATACGTTTGCTTTACCAGCAACATCACTACCCGGAGCTTTCTTCGTACCAATGGCTTCTACAATAGCAGCATCTGCTTGCATTTCTCCATCTATTTGGAATTCCGGAGCCATTTCTTTTGCCATACGAGTTGCTTCTGAAACTTTATCAACCATTTCGTGTTTTGCAGATCCCATAGTTGAGAAACTTAACATGGCAACACGTGGTTCCATTTCTGCAATTGCTTTTGTTGTTTTGGCAGTTGCAACGGCAATTTCAGCCAATTCGCTTGCTGTTGGATTTGGATGTACAGCACAATCTGCAAAAACCATCATTCCATCATTACCATAACTCTTATCTTTCAAAATCATAATAAAAGCACCTGAAACAACCGAAATACCTGGCATTGTTTTTACAATCTGAAATGCAGGACGCAATACATCTCCTGTTGCATTTAAGGCTCCGGCTACTTCTCCATCAGCATCTCCAGCTTTAATCATTAAAGTAGCCAAATAAAGAGGATCCTGAACCACTTCCATAGCTTGTTCCATGGTCATCCCCTTCTTTTTTCTTAACTCAACCAAAATTTCAGCATAAGCTTCCATTTTTTCATGGTTTTTAGGATCAACGATAATCGCTTTATCGATATTTTTTAATCCCAAACGGTCAGCTTCTCCTTTAATTTCTTCAGGAGCACCAATCAAAATAATCTGAGCGATACCTTCTTCTAATAAGATATCAGTTGCTTGCAAAGTTCTTTCCTCTGTTCCCTCAGGAAGAACAATTCTTTTGTTGTGTAGTTTGGCGTTTTTCTTAATCTTTTGCAATAAGTCCATTGTAGATCAGTATATTAATCGTTTTTGTAATCTCGACATTGCAAATTTAGGAATAAAACGTAAACTTTAGATTTCTAAATTCATAATTTTTGTCAGTTTTTGCTTTAAAATTTCAATAAATAATCATTCTTGATAAGCTTTGGTTCTAAAATAAAAATGTAACTTCAATTCTGAAGATTCTCACATGCTCAACAAATGCTTAAAACTGGCTTATTTACCATGAATACCAATAATTATTCGAATCGATTTAATCTATTACAAAAACAAATTTCGGGAGAAGTTTTTACCGATAATACCACCAAGATTTTATATGCTACTGATGCTTCGGCCTATAAGGTTCTGCCTTTGGCTGTAGTTTATCCAAAAAACGAAGAGGATATTCAAAAACTGATTGCATTTGCAAATCAGGAAAAACTATCATTAATTCCAAGAGCTGCAGGAACTTCTTTAGCTGGCCAAGTAGTAGGAAATGGAATTGTTGTTGATATTTCGAAGCATCTCACTAAAATATTAGAATTAAATATCGACGAAAAATGGGTTAGAGTTCAGCCTGGAGTCATTTTGGATGAGCTAAATCTTTACTTGAAGGATTTTGGGCTGTTCTTTGGGCCGGAAACTTCAACTTCCGGAAGATGCATGTTAGGTGGAATGCTAGGTAATAACTCTTGTGGTTCGCACTCGATAATATATGGTAGTACACGAGATCATACACTTGAAGTTACTACAATTCTAAGTGATGGCAGTAAAGTTGCGTTTGGCGATGTTGACAAAATCGAATATGAGCAAAAATGCAAAGGAAAAAGTCTGGAATCTCAGATATATCGTGGCATCAACAGCATTTTATTTTCAAAAGAAAATCAGGACAACATTAGAAAGGAATATCCGCATCCTGACATAAAGAGAAGAAATACCGGATATGCAATAGATCTGCTATTAGAATCGGAAATTTATACTGATGGTGGCGAAAGGTTTAATTTTAGCAAATTACTTGCGGGATCGGAAGGAACCTTGGCTTTTACAACAGAAATAAAGCTAAACCTTGTGCCTGCTCCTCCGAAAGAAAAAGCTTTAATATGTGCACATTTTGAAAGCCTTGAAGAAGCAATTAAAGGAAACCTGATAGCTCTTAAATATCGACCTGGTGCTGTTGAATTAATGGATGATCAGATATTAAAACTTACTGAAGGAAACATTTTACAGGCAAAAAACAGGTTCTTTTTAAAGGGGAATCCGGGAGCTTTGCTTATTATCGATTTTGCCAGAGAAAGTATGGCTGAAATTGAAATCATTGCAGCCGAAATGGAAGAAGATTTCAGAAGCAATTCTTTAGGATATCATTTTCCCATTGTAACAGGTGCTGAAAATATTGCCAGGGTATGGGATTTGCGAAAATCAGCACTTGGTGTTCTTTCAAATATGGCAGGTGATGCCAAACCTGTATCACTTATTGAAGATACATCGGTTAAACCTGAAGTATTATTTGATTACATTGCCGAATTCAAGCAATTAATGAAAAAGCACAATATTAGTTGTGTGTTTCATGCTCATATCGGAAGTGGAGAAATTCATTTGCGCCCCATTTTAAATTTAAAGGATAAAGAGGATCAGGAGAAATTTCATGCTATTGGATTGGATTCGGCAAAATTGGTAAAGAAGTATAGGGGTTCACTAAGTGGTGAACATGGCGATGGACGTTTGCGTGGAGAATTTATTCCAATTATGATTGGGGATAAAAATTATGAACTCTTGCGGGATATTAAAAAGATATGGGATCCGAACAATATCTTCAATCCCGGAAAAATTGTTGATACTCCTAAAATGAATACGCATTTGCGTTATGAACCAAATCAGCAAACCAAAGAAATTGACACCTATTTCGATTTTTCTGTCGATTTGGGAATTGTACGTGCAACTGAACGTTGTAATGGATCGGGTGATTGCAGAAATACACATTTAACCGGAAAAGCCTTATGCCCAAGCTATCAGGCAAGTTTAGATGAAAAACTAAGCACACGTGCAAGAGCAAATTTGTTCAGAGAGTTCATTAGCAATCCTAATGACAAAAATCCATTTAATCATAAGGAATTGTATGATATTCTGGACCTTTGCCTTTCTTGTAAGGCTTGCAAATCGGAATGTCCTTCGAATGTTGATATGGCAAAACTGAAAGCGGAGTTTTTGCAACAATACTACGATAAAAACCCTATCCCTTTACGAAGCAAACTGATTGCAAACATCAGTAAAATAAATAAACTTGGAAGCTATGTTCCTAAGCTTTTTAATTTTGTGAATCAGCATCCAACAATTGGTAAACTTGTGAAAAACAATTTGGGATTTGCTGAAGAAAGAAGCATTCCAAAACTTCACAATATCACTCTAAAAAAATGGTTTAGCAAAAAATACTCCTCTATCCCAAAAGCTTTTGAAACTTCCCTAAAAGAGAAACTTTCTTCCCGGAAAAAAGTTAAGGCTGTATACTTATTTGCCGATGAGTTTACCGATTACAACGACACTCCTATTGGTATTAAGGCAATAGAGTTACTTCAAAAACTCGGATATGAAGTTATCATTCCCAAACATGTTGAAAGTGGAAGAACGTATCTTTCGAAAGGATTGGTGAAAAAGGCAAAATTTCTTGCCATTAAAAATGTAAATCTGTTAAAAGATCTGATTTCTGAAGAAATGCCTCTAATTGGTATAGAACCTTCAGCCATTTTAACATTCAGAGATGAATATATCGATTTGGTGCCTGAAAGTATGAGAAATTCAGCAAAACAACTGGCAAATAACGTGTTAATGATTGAAGAGTTTCTACATCAAGAAATGCAAGCCGGAAATATCAAAATGGATCAGTTCACCAATGAAGCAAAAGAAATTAAATTTCATGCGCATTGCTATCAGAAATCATTGGCTTCTTCCCTTCCAATTAAAGAGATTTTAAGCTTTCCTGAAAGCTACTCGGCAGTGGAGATCAAATCTGGTTGTTGTGGTATGGCTGGTTCATTTGGCTATGAAAAAGAACATTACGATTTAAGCAAAAAAGTTGGTGAGTTAATTCTACTTCCAGAAGTTCGACAAACACCTCAATCAGTTTTGATAGCAGCCTCGGGAACTTCCTGTCGTCATCAAATTAAGGATGAAACCGAACGCGAAGCACAACATCCTGTGGAAATTTTGTGGGAAGCAATGATTAAGTAAGTTTTTCCAATTTAATTGGAAACAGTGTTCCAAAGTGTTTGGAAAGAAAAGTCCAAACTACTTAATCAGCTCCAATAATTCTGACATTGTAATTACCTGTGCAAACTCCTCATGTAAACTAGCTAAAGCTGTGTCATGAATCAGTTGTGCAGGAAATTTTTCCCCATTTACTCCTATTTTATCAAAGGTGGCAACAGCATCTTCTACTAAATAGGTTTTAAACCCAAAGTTCCCTGCCATTCTGGTTGTAGTAGATACGCAATGATCTGTAGTTAATCCAACAATAACAAGGCACTTTATATCCAATTGTTCTAGTTTTTCTTTTAAATTGGTTCCTATAAAGCCCGAATTAACTTGTTTCTGAATAATAGTTTCTCCCTCTAAAGGTTTCGTTAATTCGAGAAATTCATTTCCAGGCTGGTTTGGTGCCAGTGGAGATCCTTCGGTGGTAGAACAGTGCTGAATATGAAACAGTGGCAATTCTTTTTTACGCCACAATTTCAGAATTTGAGCTGCATTTTTCTCTGCATCAGGATTGTTTCTTCCGCCACCCCAATAATCAATATTCTCAAACCCTTTTTGCAGGTCAATTAAGAGCAACGCAGTTTTATTGTTGATTTTCATAGCTTTTCTTTTTCAGTTTTCAATTTACTGATTTCTATACAGAAACTTCTAAAATATTAAACTTAGAAACTGTTTAAGCTTGTATTTACTTCCAGAATTCATGAAAATGATGAACCGGCCCATGCCCTTCTCCAATTTCATAATCAGCTCC
>JAOARS010000381.1 GCA_025210415.1 Marinifilum sp.
ATAGATTACTCGTGCTATATAAAAAGGTAAGGATTGTTGTTAAAATTTTTCTGTAAGCCAAGTACATCCAGTGCTACGAACCAATGGCACTAACTTAAGGCTTTTAAATTAGAAAATCTAGAGTTTGAAAAAGGGTGTTTTGAACTAAAAAAAATGGCATATTTGCTCTAAATTAAGGTGTCAAAATCTTAAATAAAGGAGAGTCAAATATGCCAAACAAAAATGCACCAATGTTGCCGGGTTTTCAATGTGAGAATAGAGGAAGAAGACGTTTATCTTATAAGGTTAAGTTCCAACGTTGGAAAACTGAGTTTGATGGTTTAGGTATCCATGAATTTGAAAGCTTTTTCTCTGATGTTTTTTTGAGCTCTTCCCTTTTGAAGAAAGGAGAGAAAAATCGCAATAGGGTATATACAAGAAGTGTTGTGTTCTGGGCATTCTTTGTTCAGGTCTTAAATGAGAAATGTCCTTGTCAGGAAATTGTATTTCTGGTGAAAAATTGGTTCGTTAGTAAAAAACCAGACGTTAAGATTTCTTCAAATACTGCTGCTTTTGTGAAAGCTCGCAGTAAGCTATGTTATAAGTTCTTAAAAAAAATATTTGTTCATATTAGGGACAATGTAGAAAGTAGTAACGACTCAACATCAACTTGGTATGGACATTGTCTAAAAGTAGTTGATGGCTCTGGCTTAAGTATGCCAGACACAGATAAAAATCAATTAAAGTGGCCTCAGGTTGCAAGCCAAAAATTAGGTTGTGGCTTCCCGTTGATGAAAATCTGTGCAGTGTTCTGCTTGAATAAAGGAACTGTTCTTGACTGGAAAACTGGAAACAAGCATGATTCTGAATTGACTCTTTGGAGCAGAATGTGGGAAACACTTTCCTCTGGAGATTTAGTTGTAGGTGATCGTGGATTTTGCTATTTCGGAATAATTGCACATTTGATGTCACGCAACATTAATCACGTTGTCAGAGTAATGAGAGAGGATCGTATTGATTGGTCTAGAGCTAAACGAATAGGCAAAAACGAATGGATTTACAGCTGGAGGAAGCCTAAACGAAAATCAAAACTGTTGGCAGAAAAGGACTGGAAAAGCTTACCCGATGAACTTGAAGTTAGACTAATAAAACACAGAATATATGAGAATGGTTTCCGCAGTCATGAAGTTTTTGTTCTCACAACCTTGACTGATAGTAAATATTATCCAGCTGAAGAGATAGCTAAGGTTTATCAAAGAAGGTGGGACGTAGAGGTGGATTTAAGACATTTAAAAACATCAATGGGTATGGATATTCTGTCTTGCAAGACTCCACAAATGGTAGAAAAAGAGGTTGTCATGTATATGATTGCATATAACCTCATAAGGGCCAAAATGGTACTAGCTGCCAAAGCAAAAGATATTGAATTGTCACGAATTAGTTATAAAAGCACAATCCAGGCATTTCAACAGACTAAATCGTTTCTAATTGGTCTATCTGAGCGTGAAATACAAAAGATGAAAGAGTTATTTTATGACGATATAACCAGTTCTACAATCTGTCCTAAACGAGATAGTTACATAGAGCCAAGGGTGGTAAAAAGAAGACCGAAAAGTAGAATGAGAATGTCAAAGCCACGGGCGGAACTAAGACAAGAAATAAAAGAAAAATTTAGCTCTAAAAATAGTAATGAAAAAAGTAAGAAAACAGCTTAAGTTAGTGCCATTACCTCGTAGCGGCGGCAGTACTCAGAGCAATTGCATCGTCTTTCATTACAAATTCATCCGCTATCTTGACAATCGAATCCGCCATCATTGCAACTGGGTTCTCCATCTTTACATGTCACCTCTCCGCTTTTACAATTGGACGCTCCGGCTTTACATGTGGGTTCTCCAGCTTTGCACATGGGCTCTCTGCCGGTGCAACTGAATCCGCCACCTTTACACACGGCTTCTCTGCCGTTGTAATTGTGTTATCGAGTCTGACAAATGGATGTGCATTAATTGGGTAAGTCGTGTTCTTAGCAGTGAGTGTCTTGATTGTTTAATTTTTTATGAAAAAAAGATTGTACAGTGCGAAGATTACCATAGTTTTAGTTTCGCCATGATGCGTGTGATTGACAATATGCTTAGCCATTTACAAAAGGATAATACAATGAAAAAAACGACTCTCTGCCTAGTTACAGCTATTATTTTAAACTTATTAGTTCTGGTTGCATCTCAATTTGTACCTGAATCATTGGTTAAAGTTGAAACCATTGTGATGCCGATTACTTTTATTATTCTTTTGTTTGTAGGTATTCTTTTGAAGTCGAGAATAGCCTTTGTTTTCTCTACTTTGTTTTTAATTTTTGCTATATCTTCACATTTTAGAATCATGTCCTCCTTCATAACAACACGTGGCTTTATAGATAGAGCAACTATATCGTTTTGTTTTTATTTGTTTTCGATGATATTAACCGTCATTATATTCGTTCTACTTTGTAGCAAGCCCATTAGAATTCATTTTAACCTCTCTATACTACCTTAATTCTTCCAATAAACCGTTACCTGAAGCTATCTACTAAGGAACAATATGAAAATTGTACCGATATTTACTTTATCACTATGTTTGTCAGGATGCTTGCTGCCCGTGCCTCATCGCAGACTTCATAGTTATGGTGCAAAATCACGAATTGTTGATGCTTTGACAAATGAGCCAGTCGACAATGCCGTAGTCTTTACAACCCATGATTCACCATGCATTGTAAAAACGAATACAAATGGCGAGTTTTCTTTGGAGCCAGAGTATGGATGGCATGGCGCATATTTCCTATCCCCAATATCACGATCCTTATTTCCCAGTTTTGACTTGGCATGGTTTGGTGGTGAAAACTTTATTATCTATGCTGAAGGTTATAAGACAAATGAGTATAACGGTAGTGATTTTAATCTCTTAAATGAAGTTGAATACGATGGTGACTTCATCATATATTCAGACATAAAGTTACACAAATAACCCGAGGAGTAGTAATAAATATGAAAGTTCTAATTTTAGTGTTAACAAGTTTATTAGTTTCTAGCTGTAGTTTAACTAGGAAAAGGCAATCCACATCCGTTTGCACAAGATGCTGTAGGTATTACTATTCAAAATATATTTTTGGAATACATACGGTT
Organism: Marinifilum sp.; assembly: GCA_025210415.1. GTDB lineage: Bacteria > Bacteroidota > Bacteroidia > Bacteroidales > Marinifilaceae > Marinifilum. The sequence continues at coordinate 3,135 of JAOARS010000381.1, forward strand.
GATGACATTCAGGAT
>JAOARS010000382.1 GCA_025210415.1 Marinifilum sp.
TCATTGTCCGGGATGTAAGCAGTTTCAATAAATTTGCTTTCGTGGTTTGTTGGGTACAGATATTTCTTTGTGCCATCAACAGATTCTTGTACTTTGGTAAATAAGCTTGTTCCAAAATCATATTTGTCTTTTAATGCAATTCTTGCTTTTAAAGACAAATTTGTCATTTCGTCAATATCATTGATATCTTTCTTATACAACCAATCGGCAATTTGTTTAGCTGTAAATTTTGGCAACCCCAATTCTTTAACTACTAGAGTTAAATCATTCAGGCTTTTCCCTAATAGAATCTCTTTCCCCATCCTTCAATATTAATCAGATTAAAAGTAAATCTCAGCCACAATTTTATTGTATTCAACACCACGTTTAATCAATAAATCGCGAACCTCAACTACCATTTCCGGGCTACCACATAAAAAGAATCTGCAATTCTTAGGCAGTATCGGAATATCCTGCAAATATCGGGTTAATCTTCCACTATACAAACCATCACCTGATTCTTGTGAACAGCAACGAATGTAATTTTGCCCCAATTCAGGCTGAAATTCATTTTCAAAGTAGAATGAATGGGCGTACCTTCCTCCGTGAACCAGAGTTTTATTCTCTTTTAATCCCGATCGAAACATCGACGAAAATGGAGCAATTCCTGTTCCTGAAGCAATCCACCAGGCAGGAGATTTGTCATCAATAAAATCACCGTCAGGGTTTGTGACAAACAATTCTGTTCCTGGTTTAATTTCACTTAGTCTTGGCGTAAGCCATCCATCATCCTTTAAGTTATATAGAATGTGAACTTCATCCTCGTTTACACCGCTTGCAATAGTATATAATCTGGGAGTTACACTTAAATCGGTAGTAAGCCCTACATATTGTCCTGCTTTAAATTCTTTAATTTTCTTGAATTTTAACACATATACTCCTGGCGATATTTCATTGTTTTCAAGAATTTTAGTGGTGTGAAGCTTGTTTTTCTGATCTGTATTTGAATTCATATAATTACAATTTGAGGAGGCGAATATAATAATTAATTTAAAAAGATTCTAAATAATAACATTGTATTTAATACCATATGATTTTCATCTGTAGCTAATTAAATCAATTAGGCGTCTTATTAACCTGATTTCGATTAAAAATATTGTCACAGTTTGCACTGATTTTGAGTAGAAATTTTCTCAAATTTTCGAAGGAATATCGGGATATTTCGAGGGAGTTTGAGGAAATTTATGCCAAAAGCAGGCAAATTCTTTGAAAAAACCATCTTCATCCAATCTTCACATTAAAAACGCTTCAAAATATCCCGATATTCTTTCAGATTTTTTAAAGCAAATCTTAAATAAATCTGATTTTCTGTGATAGATATTTTTAATCGAAATCAGGTTATTATATATTCTTGAATTTACTCATTCATTCCATAAAATCATACTAGAAATGAAAACAAAAAAAGATTTATTCCACTGATGTTATTTAGTTTGTTAACGTTATGTTCTGCGAATTTATTTTCACAAACCATTTATGCGGAACAACACAAAGTATTTGGCGGTATTGACAAAATTGAAGTGAAAGGATCTTTTTGCGATGTAGAAATGATTGGTAGTGAAAATGAAGATGTAAAGTTTGATGGTGTTATTAAAGGAACTTCGTTTAGAAATAAAAAGTTTGAGATAGAATACAATGTGGTTGGCAACATGTTGTCTGTTTGGATTGATTCACCATTTTCTTTTAGTGGTAGAATCGAAGCTAAATTGCAGTTTAGCGTGCCATCGGGTATTGAAGTATTGGTGAAAAATTCATCAGGAGATGTTTATTGTGAAGGACTTGTTTCAAAGTATACATATTTGCTTGCGGGCCAGCTCCGGAGATATAAGCGTTCAAAATATCAAAGGAGATTTAAAACTTGCCACTTCTTCAGGAGAGATTTCGGTAAAGAATATAGTTGGGAATCTAGGCCTTGTATCTACATCTGGCGATCAGGAAATTAAAGATATTGTAGGCAATATTACTACTTCTCTTTTTTTGTTCGTATCCGAACAAGCATTGTGATGCAATCGTACACTTTTGTTCTAACAATTTGCAATAAAATTTTCATAAGTATCAATAAATCAATATTAAATGTTTTTTGGTCTAAGGATTGTTTATATGTCATCGAAATCATTTTTAATGGTTTCCCAAAAATTGGGAGTGGTGTCCCGGGATTTTGGTTTTAATAGCATAATTAATTGGTTTTCTTTGATTAAGGGTCTGGTTTAGGCCCTTTTTCTTTTTTTAAGTACGAAGCATTACTTAAAATTTTAAATCGTCTAATTTTTTCTCACTTTACTTATTCCTAGGTTTTATGCCTGTTGCATTCGCTTTTGGCTCTAGTTGAATTAATCATCTTTTAAAAAATATTATAAAAGTATTCTTTAGAAAGAAAAAATATTATAGTTTTACACTCGCAATACAAAAACTTAAATAGAAGGAAAACGATTGAGAACACAATTTCTATACGAAAAGAAGCTTAAAGGTGTAGCCAATTCTGTACAAAGAAAGCAGGAGCAATATCGTAAAATTGTTCATCACCTATATTATAATGGGGCTGCATCAATTGCTGAAATTGTAAAAACTGTGAAGATAAGTCAGCCTTTGGTTGCTTCTTTGGTTGATGATTTAATCGGTTATGAGATGCTGTTAGATAATGGTATTGGCGAATCGATTGGCGGACGTCGCCCCAATTTGTTTTGTATTAATCCCGAGTATCAATATGTAATAGGTGTCGATATCAATTTGCATACATTGAATTTGGCTGTGTTTGATTTATCGAACAAGCAAATTCATAGAGAAGAAATAAAATATTTTGACCTTGAAAACAGCGAGACATATCTGAATGTTTTGATTGAAAAAATAGAGGTAATGATTTCGGGATTAAAGATTCCGAGGGAGAAATTTCTTGCTGTAGGTATTTCTCTACCAGGTTTGGTAGATGCTAAGAATGGGTTGAGTCATACACATCTTTCAATTGCTCCGGGTGGCTTGGTTGCTTTCATAGAAAAGAGTTTGGGAATAGTGGCAATGCTTGATAATGATGCCAGAATTATGGCACTGGGCGAGAAAGCATTTGGTAAAGCTATTGATAAAGATAATGTTCTGTGTTTAAACTTAAGTAATGGTATCGGATTGGGGATGATTCTGAATGGGGAACTTCATCGTGGTAAAAATGGATATGCGGGGGAGTTTGGACACATTCTGATTGATCCGAAAGGAAAACTTTGCAATTGTGGGAAAATAGGTTGCCTTGAAACACTTACTTCAGGTAAGGTTTTAGTAGATAATGTGAAAAAAGCAATCGAGAATGGACAGCCAACAATATTAGCTCAATATCAGAAGGTAGGAAAGAAGATTGATTTAAGAACCATTGTTGAAGCAATACAAGCTGGTGATCAGTTTGCAATTGATCAATTGAATCAGATGTGTGAATATTTGGGCAAAGGCTTGGTAACCTTAATTCATTTGTTAAATCCTGAAATGGTAATTATTGGAGGAAAACTTGCACATGCAGGAAAGTATGTGATCGATCCGGTTACCATGTCGATAAATAAATATGCCATGAATAGAATTGGTTCAGAAACAGAATTACTTTGTTCCGATTTGTTAGATGATTCAGCTTTAATGGGAACCATGGCTAATGTAATGAAAAGATTTTTAAGTTTTTAATATAGAAATAATTGATTCCCGCATGGTTAAACCTTGGTTTAATATTTTATTGTAGTAGTAGTGTTTTGCGGGAATCAATTTCTTTTTAATAATCCAAGAGTGAGATAATAAAAATACTAAAAGCAGATAAATGAAACCAACATTATTAGTATTAGCAGCAGGAATGGGGAGCCGATATGGTGGATTGAAACAGATTGATCCAATTGGGCCGTCGGGAGAAACGATTATTGACTATTCAATTCACGATGCAATAAAAGCAGGCTTTGGAAAAGTTGTATTTGTAATTAGAGAAAGTTTTGAAAAAGAGTTTAAGGAGTTATTTAATACAAAGTTAGCCAGTAAGATTCAAGTGGATTATGTGAATCAGGAAATTTATAAAGTGCCTGCGAAATCGGACTATATTCAGGAAAGAGAAAAGCCTTGGGGAACAGGACATGCAATATTAATGGCAAAAGATTGTATTAAGGAGCCATTTGCTGTGATTAATGCTGATGATTTTTATGGTTCGAAAGCTTTTTGTTCTATGGCAAATTTTCTTTCGAAAGGTATAACGGAAAAGGAAAATTGTATGATCGGTTATCAACTAAAGAATACCATTTCCGAAAATGGTTCTGTTTCCAGAGGTGTTTGTACAGCTAATGAAAAAGATCATTTGGTTGATGTAGTGGAGAGAACCCATATTGAAAAGTTACCTGAAAACATAGCCTATCTTGAAAATGAAAAATGGTTTCCGTTAGCTGATGATTCGACGGTATCGATGAACTTTTGGGGATTTACTCCAAATATTTTTGAGCATCTAAATTCACAATTCAAAAGTTTCCTTTCGGAGAGAGGTAATGAGTTGAAATCAGAATTTTACATCCCATCGGTGGTTGCCTCGTTAATTGAACAAGATAAAACACAGTTTAAAGTTTTAAGATCCAACTCTCAATGGTTTGGAGTTACATACAAAGAGGACAAAGAGAAAGCCGTACAAGCAATCAGAAAATTGATTGATAATGGCGAGTACCCAAATAAATTGTGGAATTAAATAAACTTTAATAAAATATCATGAAATAGGAAAATTACTATCCTTCACTAATTTAAAAAATTGAAAACATGAGTACTTCTCAATCTTCGTTTAAGAACTTCATTTTACCAATGATAATTATTGGTGCATTGTTCTTTATATTCGGTTTTGTTACTTGGTTAAATGGAATACTGATTCCTTACCTTAAAATAGCTTGTGAATTATCGGATTTTCAGGCTTTGTTTGTAGCATTTGCATTTTATATTGCATACACCATAATGGCATTGCCATCGGCCTGGGTGTTGAAAAAAACGGGCTTTAAAAATGGAATGATGATTGGCCTGTGGGTAATGGCCATTGGAACAATCATATTTATTCCGGCTGCCATGTCGCGAACTTTCGAAGTTTTCCTTACAGGATTATTTGTAATGGGTACAGGTCTGGCTTTGTTACAAACAGCATCCAACCCTTATGTAACCATAATCGGACCAAAGGAAAGTGCTGCACGTAGAATTAGTATTCTCGGTATCTGTAATAAATTTGCTGGAGCAATGGCACCACTTATACTTGCCTATTACATTTTAAACGATGGAGATGCATTTGTTGAAAGCCTTAGAGCTATGGATGCGACAGCTAAAATTGCGGCACTGGATTCTTTAGCTGCAAGAGTTATCAATCCTTATGTTGTAATGACTATTGTGTTGATTTTTATGGGAATAGGTGTTCGTTTGGCTCCTCTGCCAGAAATTGATACAGATAAGGAAGAAGAAGGAACAGAAGAAAATACAACAACAAAGAAAAGTATCTTTGATTTTCCACATCTGATTCTGGGAGTATTAGCTCTTTTCTTTTATGTTGGAGCAGAAGTAATTGCCGGAGATACAATTATCAATTATGGATTGTCATTGGGTATTGAATTAAATACAGCTAAAGCTTTTACTTCATATACAATGATTACAATGGTTGTAGGTTACCTGTTAGGTGTTGTATTAATTCCTAATGTAATTTCGCAGCGATTTGCACTAAAGGCTTCCGCAATATTAGGATTGGTTTTTGCCGTTGGAGCAATTTTTACATCAGGTATCACTTCCGTGATTTTTGTAGCATTATTCGGACTAGCAAATGCTTTGGTATGGCCGGCCATTTGGCCCTTGGCTTTATCTGGATTGGGAAGCTTTATCAGTACCGGATCTGCCTTATTAATTATGGCAATTTCAGGTGGAGCAATTCTACCATTGCTTTGGGGTAGATTGTCAGACGTCTTTACAACTCAGCAAGCATACTGGGTTATGGTTCCTTGTTATTTATTTATCCTTTTCTATGCATTAAAAGGATATCAGATCAAATCATGGAAACCAGGAATAAAAAAATCGGAAGCTAAAGCAGTAATTAGTGAGTAATATTATAAGAATGGAATTAGAATTACGAAATATTGTATCTCGGTTTCAGATTGTTGGCGAAATTGAATCGGTACGTCCATTGGGAGAAGGATTCATAAATGACACTTTTTTGGTAAAAACAAAACAGGAGCAAACGTCGGACTATTTGTTGCAAAGAAAGAATAAAAGCATTTTTAAAGATGTTCCGGGGATGATGCAAAATATCCTTACGGTTACTTCTCACTTAAAAGAGAAAATTGTAAACAATGGAGGCGATCCGGAAAGAGAAGCAATGACAGTTGTTCTTTCGGATGAAGGGCTTCCCTATTTTACCGATAGTAAGAATGATTTCTGGACATTGTGCCTTTTTATTAAAGATAATATAAGTTACGAGGCCGCTGACAGTCCCGAACTGGCTTATGCCGGAGGAAAAGGGATTGGAAAATTTCAAGCCATGTTGGCTGATTTAAAAAAGCCTCTTACAGATATTCTTCCGGGCTTCCACAACATCAGATTTCGTTTCGAACAATGGGATGAAGTTTTAGATAAAAATCCGGTAAACAGAAAGAAAGATTTACAAGAAGAAATATCTTGGATTGAGGAACGTCGAGAGGAAATGTTGGAATTTTGGCAGTTGGTTGAAGAAGGAATTATTCCAACCCGAGTAACTCACAACGATACAAAAATTAACAATATTCTATTTGATAAAGATGGAAATGATCTGTGTGTAATCGATCTTGATACTGTTTTAAATAGTACTGTATTAAACGACTATGGAGACGCTATGAGATCATATACCAATACAGGTTTAGAGGATGATGAGAACCTTGACAATGTAAGTATGAATATGGAACTTTTCAAAGCTTATACAAAAGGTTATTTGCAGGAAACAATTTCTTTCTTAACTGAGAAAGAGTTGGAATACCTTGCTTTCTCAGCAAAGTATATCACTTTCGAACAAGTGTTACGATTCCTTATGGATTACATAGATGGAGACAATTATTACAAAATAAAATCGCCTCAGCACAATTTGATCAGAACTCATGCTCAATACAAATTGCTTAGAAGCATGGAAGATCAATTTGAACAAATGAATAAGGAAGTAATGGAATGTTGCAAAGAATTATCTGCTTAAACAGAGCAATATTTTAATATAAACAACAAGCCGTTTTCTCCTTGTGTGGTGGAGATTCAGCCGAAATAGATTTTATAGAGAGAAATGGAAAACAGATTTGAATCAAGAGTAGAGCAAGCATTTCATGAATTGTCAGGAGTGCAGGAAATAACAACCCAAATACCTTATGTTACGGTTGATAATTTCCCGAAATTAGGATTGATGACATCACTTCGCTTCCTTGAGTGGGCGGAGCAAAACCCTCAGGGAGTAATTAGTTTACCTACGGGTAAAACTCCTGAATACTTTATTAAATACACTCAGTTTTTATTAGAGAATTGGGACAATAAAAAAGGAAAAGAAATTCGCGAACAATATGGTTTGAGTAATATGGCTAAACCAGATTTAAGTGAATTACAATTTGTGCAAATTGATGAATTTTATCCGATTGACCCTCGTCAGCACAATAGTTTCTATAACTATGTGATGAAATATTACATTGAAGGATTCGGATTAAAGGAAGAAAATGCACTGTTAATAAATTCTGAAGAAATTCCGTTGGCAGGCAACAAATCTTTCCTGGAAGTTTTTCCTGATTACAATATCGACTTGTCGCTTCGTTACAGAGAAGCAAGCAATGAAGTTGAAAAAATACAGCAAGAATCAATTTTCATGATTGACAATTGGTGTACACAATACGAACAAAAAATTCGCGAAAAAGGTGGAATTGGTTTCTTCTTGGGAGGAATTGGCCCCGACGGTCACATCGCATTTAATACTCGCGGATCAGATCATTATTCTACCACACGATTAACCAAAACAAATTTCGAAACACAGGCAGTTGCTGCGGGCGATTTAGGAGGAATAGAAGTATCGAGACATCGTTTGGTAATTACCATTGGTTTAGATACCATTACTCACGACCCAAATGCCGTTTCAATCATATTTGCAGCTGGTGAAGCTAAGGCTGATATTGTAAAAGGTTCATTGGAATCAGAACCAGATGCAGTTTATCCAGCATCAGTTTTACAACGTCAGAAAAATAGTCGTTTTTATTTGACAACAGGAGCGGCATGTAAACTTACCGATAGTGTAAACCAGTATTACAAAAACGGTGAATGGAATCATACAAAATCAGAAAAGGCAATTATTGATTTATGCCAAAAGATTAATAAGTATGGTCATCACTTAACAATGGAAGATTTGAAAGCTGATCCTTATACAAGTCAGATTCCTGACCTGAATGAAGGAACAGTACAATCGGTAATCAACTCTGTAAAAGCCAAGCTCGATAAAGGGATGAAAGCCGATACCGATCAAGTGATTTACCATACCGGGCCTCACCACGATGATATCATGTTGGGAATGATGCCTTATACGAACAGACAAATGCGTTCGGCAAGTAATGACATCCATTTTTCGGTACTAACTTCGGGTTTTACAGCCGTAACCAATGGTTTTGTAATTGGAGTATTGAAAGAATGCCAGGAATTTATTGCCAAAGGTGAAATTCAAATGTTGTATTATCCTGATTTCTTTGAAGTTGGTTACAGCAAAAAATGGGACAAAGATGTTTACCACTTCCTGAATTCTGTAGCCGATAGAAATGCTTCAGGAAAGAGAAGAGGACTTTGTCACCGTGTAATTCGCTCGGTTGTTGAAACTTGGAAAGTAAAAAACAAAGAACATTTGAACGAAACCATTGCCTTTATCATTAACGATTTGGAAAACTGTTACGATGGAGGAAAGAATTCTCCTGAAGTTCAGAAAATGAAAGGTATGATTCGTGAGTTCGAGGAAGAATTGGTTTGGGCTCACTTTGGAACTCCTGTGAAGAATGTTCATCATTTGCGTCTTGGATTTTACAAAGGAGATGTATTTACCGAATTGCCAGAGAAGAACAGAGACATGCTTCCGGTTTTGGAAGAATTCAGAAAATACAAACCAACAATAATCAGTTTGGCAATGGACCCTGAAGGAAGTGGTCCTGATACTCACTACAAAGTATTGCAAGCAATTGCCGGTGCAGTTAAGGAGTGGAAAGAGGAAGAAGATTTATCGAATCTTAGAATTATTGGTTATAGAAATGTTTGGTTTAAATACCATCCGGCCGAGGCCGATACCATTGTACCAGTATCATTAAATGCACTGGATGTATTAGAAAACTCATTTACCGAAAGTTATATGAGCCAGGTAAATGCATCTTTCCCAAGTTATGAGTACGACGGGAAATTTAATGAATTGACTCAGAAAGTTTGGGTGCAGCAATTAAAGCAAATTCAACTTTTATTGGGTAAAAATTTCTTCTATGAGAATGATAGCCCATTGGTAAGAGCAACTCACGGTTTGGTTTACATGAAAGAAATGACTGCCGAAGAGTTTGTAGCAATGGCTAAAGATTTAGAAAAAGCAGTAGAAGAAAATCCGTTTTAGTACCACACATAAATACCATAGGATCGGAGAGTTTAGGCTCTTCGGTCCATTTTTTTAACTATGGAATATCAAGTAAAAAAAATACAAGACACAATCGATGTAAAAGGGCAAGTAAAATCTGAGCTTTGGGACAAAGCTGAAGTATTAACTGATTTTAATTTCCCTTGGGATAACGAAGTATCACCAAGAACAGAATTTAGAGCTTTGTATAATGCTGAATATTTCTTTTTTAGATATGATGTTGAAGATAATGAAGTACTTACTTTTATTGATAGAGATCATAAAATAGAAGTTGTTGATTCTGATAGAGTGGAGATATTTTTTAGAAAAGATGATCAACTTAAGCCATACTACTGTCTGGAAATGGATGCCAGAGGTAGGGTGTTAGATTATATTGCCAATTATTATCGTGAATTTGATTTTGAATGGCAATGGCCTGATAAATTAAATGTAAAAGCATCAGAAAACAAGGATGGATATGTGGTTGAAGGAGCAATTAGCCTGCAATCACTTGAAGATTTAGGAGTGCTAAAAGGGAAAAGAATTGAAGCAGGTTTATATAGAGGCTTGTGTACAAACTTACCAAGTGAAAATACAGAAGCAGATTTTAAGTGGATTTCATGGATAAAACCAGATTCAAAACAGCCTGATTTTCATATTTCTTCGTCGTTTGGAATGTTACATTTGGAATAGAAGAATTTCTCAACAGCAGCAGTAGTACTAAAACCACCATTGCTGAAAGTATAACAGATACAAAATAGAATGACTGAAATAGCAATTGGAATAGATATAGGTGGAACCAATACAGTATTTGGTTGTATTGATTCTTTAGGTAATACAGTAATAGAAGGAAGCATTCCAACGCAAACAAAAGATAATTTCGAAGAATACATCGATGATTTGATTTCTGTAATCAAATCATCGATTGAAAATGCTGATACAGAAATAACAATTACAGGAGTTGGTATTGGAGCACCCAATGGTAGCTACAGAACAGGAACTATTGAAAATGCAGCCAATTTAAGATGGAAAGGAACATTGCCAATAGCCCAATTGGTTCAGAATAAATTGAATGTTCCTGTAAAAATAACCAACGATGCCAATGCAGCAGCTTTGGGTGAGCGAATATTTGGTGGAGCAAAAAATATGTCCGATTTCATGGTGATAACATTGGGAACCGGGTTGGGAAGTGGAATTGTTGTGAATGGTGACTTGTTATATGGTTTTGAAGGATTTGCTGGTGAATTAGGCCATGTGATTGTTCGTTCGGAAGGTAGAGAATGTGCTTGTGGAAGAAAAGGGTGTCTGGAAACATATGTGTCGGCCACAGGTGTAAAAAGAACGGTTTATAAATTATTGGCGAAACATTTAGGAGATAGTGCTTTACGTGATATTCCATTTAATAATTTGAATGCTAAAATGGTAGCCGAAGCAGCAAATAAAGGCGATTTGGTTGCTCTGGAAACATTTAAATATACAGGAAAAATGTTGGGCGAAGCATTATCGAATGTTGCATCGGTAACAGCTCCTGAAGCTATTTTTCTATTTGGAGGATTGGCAAAAGCAGGAGATTTATTATTTGATCCGGTAAGGAAAGCAATGGAAGAAAACCTTTTATTTCTTTATAAAGACAAAATTAAATTGCTACCATCAAACTTAGGTGAGAATGCAGGAATTATGGGAGCAGCAGCCTTAATTTGGAATGATGAAACGAAAACTTATTCTTAAAGCTTACTTTAGGAAAATGGTTAAAGTTTTTGAGATTTTATTGCTACTTTGGTAAACAGGTTGTCATAATTAGAATATAATTGACAAAATTGAAAAATTATAATGTGATATCATGATATGTAAAACCACTAAAACAAACTAGCATGACTAAACTAAGACCTTTGATATTTGCACTATTTATTGGATTAGTGCTTACATCCTGCAAAGAACCAGTTCCTATGGATTTAGCGAAAGAAA